>DATBGP010000138.1:0-5825 GCA_036557925.1 Candidatus Limnocylindrales bacterium
CCAGCAGCAGCTTTACAAGGAGCGCGGGATCAGCCCGCTCTCGGGCTGCCTGCCGATCCTGCTCGTGACCCTCCCGCTCATCCCGCTGTACAGCGTCTTCAGCGCCGGCCTGAGCAACTTCAACCCGCAGGCCATGCTGACCGTGGGCGGCGTCACCATCGTCGACCTGCATTGCCCGGCCGTGCCGTCCTACAACGCGCTCGGCCACGTGATCCCGTGCCTGGATCCGATCGCCTGGGGCATCAACTGGAGCCAGCCGCTCGTGCTGTTCTACGCGGGTCCGATCGGCATCAGCGTCCTCGGCCTGATCGCCGGCGGGCTGATGTTCATCCAGTCCCGGATGAGCCTGCCGTCGGGCGCGATGGTCGACCCGAACGACCCGAACCAGCGGATCCAGCGCCAGATGGGCGCGATCTTCCCGCTGATCTACATCGTCCTCGGCGCGACCTGGCCGGCGGGCCTGCTCCTGTACATCGTCGTCTCGACGATCTTCTCGATCATCCAGCAGTACCTGTTCACCGGATGGGGCGGGACCTTCCCGATCTTCGGCTGGCAGCCGGCCTTCGCCGTCAACCACACGCCGAGGTTCCCGGTCGCCCTGCCGCCCCCCGTCGATCCGCGGACCCGGCCGGCGACGTCGCCCCTTGGCGGCGCCGCGGGCAAGGCCGCCTCGGTCGACAAGACCATTCGCCACAAGGAACGCGGCCGCCAGGGCCGCCGAGGGAGACGCCGCTGATGAGTGCGTACCGCGAGTTCTCCGGCAAGAGCGTCGAGGAGGCGCTCAAGGCCGCCCGCGAGGAGTTCGGCGTCGAGCTGAACGACCTCGATTTCGAGATCCTGACCGCCGGCAGCCGAGGCGTCCTGGGAATGGGCGCCGAGCCCGCCCGGATCGTGGCGGCGCCCCGGTCGGCGCTGGGCGGAGCCGCGCCGAAGCGCGACGCCGCCGCCAGCACGCCGCTGCCGCCGCCCCCGCCGCGCGAGCCCCGTCCGTACGACGGGGATCGCGACCGGGGCCCGCGTCGCGACGACCGCTACGGCGATCGCGGCCGCAGCGGCTACGGCGGCGGGTCCCGCGGACCGCGCGACGATCGAAGCGACCAGGGCGCGCCGGCGGCGCCGTCCGGCGACGACGCCGCTTCCGCCACCGAGTACCCATCCGGCGCCCCGGCCGGCGGGACTCAGGGTGGCCAGGGTGGCCAGGGTGGCCAGGGTGGCCAGCCGAGCCGGTCCGGGCAGGGCCAGGGCGGCGGGGGTCGTTCCGGCGGTCAGGGCCCGCGGCCGCCGCGCCGCGACGATCGTGGTCGGCCGGGCGGCTCCCGCGGCACCTCCGACGTCAACGCCACCGAGGCGGCCGAGGTCAAGGCCGCCCGCGGCTCCCTCGCCGCCGAACGCGCGGACCTCGAGGCCGCCGAGGCCTCGCCCGAGGCTCTCGCGGCGGGCAAGGAGATCCTCGAGGAGCTGATGAAGCACATCGGCTTCGCGGTCAGCGTCGAGGTCGAGACCGGCGACACGAGCCGGCTGAACGTCGTCGCGGATCCGGATGGCCGGGAGGCGCTCGGCTCGCTCATCGGCCGCAAGGGCGAGCGCCTGTCCGCCCTGCAGCACCTCGTCAACCTGATGCTGTCCCGCCGGATGGGCGAGTGGACCCGCGTCCTCGTGGACGTCGAGGACTACCGCGGCCGTCGCGAGCGCCAGCTGCGCGACCTCGCAAACCGCGCGGCCGCTCGCGTCGAAGAGACCGGCAAGATGATCCAGCTCGAGCCGATGCCCGCACTGGAGCGCCGGTGGATCCACCTCGCGCTCCGCGATCATCCCCAGGTGGCGACCCAGTCGATCGGCGAGGAGCCGAACCGGCGGATCGTCGTGCTGCTGCGAGACGGCTGACATTGCCGGGGGGAGGTTCGCGTCACGCGTGCACGGGCCCGATCGTCACGATCGGACCCACTTTCGCTCCGCCCAAGGCGACACGTAGGATGATCCGCGTCCCATGACCACCGCGCTCGATCCCACGGAGATGCCCGCCGGCGACCCCGAGCTGGCGGCGCTGGTCCAGCGAGATGCCGCCCCGGCTCGGGGACGGTCGCTCGCCGTTCGATTCGGCGTCGCGTTCGTCCTGGGCGTCCTCCTCTCCCTCGGCATCGGCGTCGGCGCCCTCTATGCGTGGGGCCAGCAGTACGACGGCCGCATCCTGCCCGGCGTCCGCGTCGGCAGCACGGAGCTCGGCGGGCTCACGCGCGAGCAGGCCGAGGCGAAGATCGGGGACGCCTATGGCTGGCTCGGCGCCGGGCAGATCGCGCTCACCGGCCCTGACGGCGAGGTGACGAACATCAGCTACGCGGACCTCGGCCGCGGCCCCGACACCTCGGAGCTGCTCGATGCCGCGCTCGCCGCAGGCCGCCACGGCGAACCGCTCGCGAATCTCATCGGCGCACCACGGGCCGCCATCCACGGCGTGACCCTCGATACGGGCGTCGCGTACGACCACGACCGGCTCGTGGCGGCGGTCGAGGCGCTCGCCACGAAGATCGACCAGACCCCGGTCAACGCCTTCGTCTCGAGCGGCCAGGGCAGGACGTTCAGCGTCTCCCCGGCGAAGGAGGGTCGCGCCGTGGACCAGGCGGCCCTCGTGGCCGCGCTCGATCGCCAGCTTGCCTCATTCGACACGCCGGCCGCGATCCAGGCGGCCGTCCCGGTCGTGGCGCTGGCCCCCGCCGTCGCCACCCCGTCGGCGGAGGCGGCGAAGTCGGCCGCGGATCGCATGGCCGCCGACGTGGTCGTCGCCCGGGGCCAGGACAGTTGGAAGATCGCCGGCACGAGCCTGGCGCCGCTGATCTCGTTCTCGACCGCGGCCGACGGGACCATCACCCCGGCCTTCGACGATTCGGGGCTCGACCCGCTCGTCAAGACCCTGGCGAAGAAGGTCAACCAGACCGCCCTGGACGCCGGCCTCAAGCGGATCGGCGGGCGCATCGTCGCCACCGGCAGCAGCCGCGAGGGCCGGACGCTCAATGCCGCGGGCATGAAGGCAGCGATCCTGAGCGAGGTCGCCGCCCGCCAGGCCGGCCCCACGACGTCGCCGGTCCAGGCCGTCGTGAAGGCCGTCGACCCGAAGCTCAGCACGGCCGCGGCCAAGGGCTTCGCCCCCAAGATGCGGGTCATCAGCTCGTTCTCCGTCTACTACTTCGTGATCGTCAACAACCACTGGGGCGGCAACATCGAGGCGCCGGCCACGAAGATCGACGGCACGGTCGTGCCGCCGGGCAGCGTCTTCGACTTCTGGAAGGTCGTCGGCGACCTGCGCAAGCTGCCGGGCGCCGGCCCCGGCAACGCCATCGAAGGCGGGAAGATCACCGTCACGGGTGCGTTCGGCGGCGGCATCTGCACGACGTCCACGACGCTGTTCAACGCGGCGTTCCGGGCCGGCATGGTCCCGATGGCCCGCCAGAACCACAACGAGTTCATCAACCGCTACCCGCCGGGCCTCGACGCTACCGTGTGGATCGTCGGCAAGACCAAGCAGACGATGAGCTTCCGGAACGACACGAAGTACCCGATCCTGATCCAGCGGATCATCACCCAGGCCGGCAGCAGGCGATGGATCACGTTCAAGATCTGGAGCGTGCCGAACGGCCGGACCTACAAGATCAGCAACACCGTCATCCAGCACGGCCCGCGTGCGATCGCCAGGACCGTCAAGGACCCGACGAAGCCCGTGGGCTACCGGTTCTTCAACAACGCCCCGGCGGACGGCGCCAAGGTCTGGGTCACCGTGTCGATCTACGACCACGGCAAGCTCCACTGGTCGAAGCGGTACTTCTCGAACTACCCGGCGGTCGACGGCGTCACCGTGGTGGGCACGAAACAGACCTGACGACGGGTCTCGGGATCAGACCAGCCTCGTCTCCTCCGTGCCCGCGATCTCCGCGTCGCCGACCGCGACCGAGCAGGTCGGGCAGAACCAGCGGGCCTCGACCGGCGTCCCGCAGCGATCGTGGCGCAGGGGCTCGCCGCCGGTGCGCCGGACGCCCCAGTCGGCGAGGAGGCGCAGGGCCGACGCGAGGTCCCGCCCGTCGCCGGTCAGGGCGTACTCCCTCCGCAGCGGACGCGTGCTGTACGGGGTCGCGACGAGGATCCGCTCCCGCTCGAGGCGGCGCAGCCGCTCGGTAAGGATGTTCGGAGCGATCCCGGAGAGCGCGTCCCGGAGCTCGCCGAACCGCCGCGGACCCTCGAGCAGCGCGTCGACGACCAGCAGCGACCAGCGGTCGCCGACCCGATCGAGGGCGGACTCCAGGCCGCCGGCCGGCGCGTAGGCGGAGGCCGTCTCACTCACGCGCTCGATCCTACCCGATGCCGCTTGCGCGTCTCCCATGTCGGTAGTATGTTGCGAATTGCAACTGACAACCAAGCACGGCGCGCCCGGCGAACGGGCCGGCCAAGCCGACTCCGGAGGCATGTCTCGGATCATGACCATCCTCGAAGAGCTCAGCGGTGCGATCCGCACCGCCCATGACGCCGCCGGCCCGGCGGTCGTCGGCATCGGCCGCGGGATCCGCGGCAGCGGCATCGTCGTCGCCGACGGCCGCGTCCTGACGAATGCCCACAACCTCCGCGGCGACGAGGTGACCGTCACGTTCCGCGACGGCCGGTCGGCGATCGGGAAGGTCCAGGGCGTCGACGGCGACGGCGACCTCGCCGTCGTGGCGGTCGACACGGCCGGGACGAGCGCCCTCGGCTGGTCGGATGCCGAGGTCGGCGTCGGCGACGTCGTGTTCGGCCTCGCGGCGACCGGATCCGGCTCGGCCCGCGTGACGGCCGGCTACGTATCGGCGATCGAGCGGTCGTTCCGGGGCCCGGGTGGCTCGCGGATCGGCGGCAGCCTCGAGCACACGGCGCCGATGGCGCCGGGCTCGTCCGGCGGGCCACTCGTCGATGCGAACGGCAAGCTGGTCGCGATCAACACGAACCGCGTCGGCGAGGGCTTCTACCTCGCCCGTCCCGCCGACGCCGCGCTCCGCGAGCGCGTGGACGCCCTGGCACGAGGCGAGTCCGTCGAGCGGCCGCGTCTCGGGATCGCGATCGCCCCGCCCCACGTCGCGCGGCGGCTCCGCGCATCGGTCGGGCTCAGCGATCGCGCGGGCCTCCTGGTGCGTGGGGTCGAGGACGGCAGCCCGGCGGCCCGCGCCGGCATCCGCGAAGGCGATCTCCTGGTCGAGGCCGCCGGCCGGAGCCTGGACGAGCCCGACGCGCTGCCCGAGATCCTCGTGAGCAACGGCCTGCCGATCGAGCTGAAGATTGTCCGCGGCGACGAGGAGCGGACCGTCAGCGTCGGCGGCACGACGGACGCGTCCGGCGAGGCCTGAGATGGTCGCACTGCCCGCGGCACCGCCCGCGGACGCGGTCGACGAGGCCGCCACGGAGGCGATCGACGACGAGGCGCTCGACGCCTACTCGACCGCCGTGAGCACGGCCGCCTCCCGGCTGATCCCATCGGTCGCGAGCCTCCGCGTGGAGCGGCGGACGGGTGGTTGGGGCGGCGGCACCGGCTCCGGGGTTGCCTTCGCGCCGGACGGGTACCTGGTGACGAACGCCCACGTCGTCGCCGGCGCGGAACGGGGAACCGCGACGTTCGTCGACGGCGACGAGCTCGGGTTCGAGGTGGTCGGTCGGGATCCGCTGTCCGACCTGGCCGTGGTCCGGACGGCCGGCGGCGGCCTGACCCCGGCTCCGTTCGGCGACGCCGCCCGGCTGAAGGTCGGGCAGCTCGTCGTGGCCGTCGGCAACCCGCTCGGGTTCGCCGGCAGCGTCACTGCGGGGGTCGTCTCCGC
>DATBGP010000139.1:0-1630 GCA_036557925.1 Candidatus Limnocylindrales bacterium
CCGCGGCTCGTCGCGTGGCGCGAGCTGGTCGCCCGGGAGAAGGTCGCCCGCTTCCGCGACGAGACGTCCTGGGGCCGGCCGGTGCCGGGCTTCGGCGACCCGGACGCGCGAGTCCTCCTGGTGGGGCTGGCGCCGGCGGCCCATGGCGGCAACCGGACGGGGCGGGTGTTCACCGGGGACGCGTCCGGCGACTTCCTGTTCGCGGCGATGCACGCCGTCGGGCTGGCGAACCAGCCGACGGGTCGCCGGGCCGATGACGGGCTGCGGCTCCGCGGCGCCTACGTGGCCGCCGCCGTCCGGTGCGCGCCGCCGGCGAACAAGCCGACGCCGGAGGAGCGGGCGAGCTGCCGGCCGTACCTCGTCCGGGAGCTGGCCATCCTGTCGCGGGTGCGGGTGCTCGTGGCCCTCGGCGCCATCGCCTGGGCGTCGTCGTTCCGGGTGATCGCGGAGTCGACCGGCGACGAGGCGCGGCCGCGGCCGGCGTTCGGGCACGGCGCGGAGGCGCGCGCCGGCGGCTACGTCGTCCTCGGCTCGTACCACCCGAGCCAGCAGAACACGTTCACCGGCAAGCTCACCCAGCCGATGCTCCGGAGCGTGCTCGCCCGAGCGGTCGATCTGGCCGATCAGGTCGGGGCAGAGGCCGCCGAGCCCACCGCCCAGGCACCGACGTAGCGGTCCAGACGGTCGAAGGCGACCCCGTCCAGGGACGACGCCGCGTCGATGAAGCGTTCGAGCATCGCCATCCGGCTGCCCCGGCCGATGCACTCGGGATGCATCGTCACGGTGAGGAGCCCGCCCGGCGCGTGCGCCCACGCGTAGCGGAGCTCCTCGGTCCAGATCTCGAGGACCTTCGATGGCGCCGACAGCCCGTCGCGGTCGCCGCTCGCGGAGGGCTCGAAATGCGGCCAGTCGTCGAGCGCCCACGACACCGGCACTTCGACGAGCGGCCCCTCCGGCCCGAACCGCGAACCTTCGGTGACCGAGTGCCGGTCGCCCTGGCGGACGCGATAGGCCCGATAGTCGTCGGCCATCAGCGACGAGTCGTAGGTGAAGCCGGCGTCGGCGATCAGCTCCAGCGACGCCCCGCCCAGCGACCAGTACGGCGCGCGCCAGCCCTTCGGCCGGGCGCCGGTCACCGTCTCGACCGCCGCCACGCAGCGCTCGAGCAGGTCCCGCTCCTCGTCCCGAGCCAGCGTCGCACAGTCCTCGTGGAACCAGCCGTGGCAGGCGAGCTCGTGGCCCCCCTCGAGGACCGCCTGCGTGGAGTCCGGGAACGTCGTCAAGGTGTGGCCCGGCACGAACCACGTGGACGCGATCCCGCGCGACGCGAGCAGCTCCAGGATCCGCGGCGCTCCGACCCGCACGCCGAACTCGGCGTGGGACAGCTTCACCGGCGAATCGCCGCGACGGACCCCGTCGGAGATGGAGTCGTGATCGAACGTCAGGGCGACGGTCAGGCGGGGCCGGTCGGTCATGGCTTCTCCACGCCGCCATCGTAGAGAGGCGAGCCCGAGGGAGTCGGTAGACTTCGCGCGCACATGGCCACCGAGATCGACTACTACACCGTCCTCGGCGTCGAACGGACCGCCACCGACGCCGACATCAAGAAGGCGTTCCGCAAGCTCGCCCA
>DATBGP010000140.1:0-3007 GCA_036557925.1 Candidatus Limnocylindrales bacterium
ACCCGGCCGGCGTCGAGGTCGTCGAGCAGCTCGGCCGGGGTCAGCGGATGCGGGCCGGCGAGGACGAGGCCGAACGAGCCGGGGCCGGAGAGCGCCGCGATCCAGTCCTGCCGTCGATAGCCGAACAGCTGCCGATCGCGAAGCCCCATCCAGACATAGTCGCCGGGATCGTCGCCGGCCTCGACGCGAGCCGGCGGCAGGTTCGGGAGCTCCACCTCGCCGTCGAGGTGGATCGCCACGGCGTCGTTGTCGAAGAAGGTCATCGAAGCCGAGGCTCCGGCCGGGGCGTGCTCGCGAAGCCACCCGGCGACCTCCGCCGCGAGGCCCGTGTCCCGGGGGGTCTCGACGCGCAGCTGGCCCACCGCGACGAGCGCGAGCGTGCCGACCGCGAGCGCGCCCGCCGCGATCGCCCCGCGCGCGAGGGCCCGTCGATGGCGCGGCACGCGGCCCAGCAGGATCGCGGCCGCGACGCCGGCGGCGATCGCGGAGAGCACGGCCGGGCCGACCTCGTTGCGGGCGTTCAGGCCGTTCGCGATCGCGTACGCGGCGGGCGGCAGGAGACAGGCCCCGGCGACGAGCAGGGGCCGCAGCGCGGGATCCCGACCCGCGGCAAGGGCGACTGTCGCCCAGGCGCCGACGGCCAGCGCCAGCAGCAGGGCGGCGTAGCGGTCGACGTGGATGGCGCCCCCGACGTCCCGCGCCTCGATGACGGCAAGCGCGTTCAGCGGGAACAGCTGCCCGGACTGCCACCAGACCGCGATCCACCACCAGGCGGCAACGGCCACCGCGACGCCGAGGTAGACGGCCCAGAGGCGGAGGAGCCGGCCGCGCGACAGCACGCCGAGCCAGGCGATCGGCAGGAGGGCCAGGAGCGCCGCGGTCTCCTTGACGAGGACCGTCAGGCCGAGCAGCGCGCCGGCCAGCGCCCAGCGACGCGTCGTGGGCCGGTGGAGGGCGAGCAGCGTCGCGACGACGCCGGCCGTCTGCGGCAGGTCGATCCGGAGCGTGGGCACGAGGCTCCAGACCAGCGGGATCGCGGCCAGGGCGACCGCGGTCGCGATCGCGGCGGTCGGCCCGCGGAGCAGCCAGCCGTACGCGACGGCGCCCAGAAGCGCGGCGATCGACAGGACGAGCGCCACGAGGCGGGCACCGGACAGGACGTCGCCGCCACCGATCCGGCCGCCGGCGGCGAGCGCCACGCCGTAGACCGGCGACCGCAGCAGGAAGACCGTCCCGGACGGCGTCAGCGGCCCGTCGCCGTCGATGACCGATTCTCCGACGAAGACGTACCGCGCGTCGTCCGCCGCGACGGGCGCCCAGCCGCCGACGGCGATCCGGACGACGGCGAGGGCGAGGATCGCGCCCGCGAGGCCGAGGGCGAGGGCCGCGACGCGACCGATCCTCGCGGGTGCGGCTCGCGGCGCGGGGTCGGTCATCCGTCGCGCTCGAGCAGGACGGCGTCGTCGGTCGTCGTGGCGACGCGCCAGCCCGGCGGGGCCGTCGCCGGCACGAACCCGAGGACGGACTGGACCGCCAGCGGGTCCACCGCCTCGATCGCGAGCCGCTCGTCCGGCCGGAGCGTCACCGATGCCGGGATCACCTGCCAGGCCTCGGTCGACGTTGCCGGCACGAGGAGGTCGCCGAGCGGACGGTCACCCTCGCTGCCCACGGCGACGAGGCGCGCTCGTCGATCCGGCGCCGGCTGCGCGGGGGATCCGCCGGCGAATCGGATCTCGAGGTCGATCGGCCGGTCCGGGATCGCGGGCGCGACGATCAGGCGCGCCCCCGGTTCGAGCGCCACGCTGTCGGTGCCGTTGCCCTCGCGGATCGTCGCGGTCCCCGCCACGCCACCCGGCTGCGCCGCCACGACGGCCGCGACCTGGTGCAGCAGGCCCCAGCGGTCGTCGCGACGCGCGAGCAGGATCCGGTCGGCCCCGTACTGGTCGGCGATGGCGGTCAGCGCGGACGGGTCGCCGGTGAATGCCCGCAGGAGATCCTGACGCCGCTGGTCCTGGGAGCGGCCCGTGAAGACCTCGGGATCGAAGGCGAGCTTCGCGTAGCCCGGCGGGTTCACCGCGACCACCCAGGAACCGGTCTCGTACCACGCGAGAGACGACCAGTCCTCGTAGGTCAGGACGGTCGACCGCGGTCCGGTGTCACCGAGGACGGCCGCTATGTCGGGCACGCGATCGGCGGCCAGGTCGAGGTGGGCGTAGGCCGGCGTCGTCCAGCTGGTGAACAGCAGTCGCAGCGTGAACGCCATCGTCGGCACGGCCGCGACGAGCAGCACGCCGACGATCGCCGGCCCGACCCACCGAGGCCGGCGCCAGGCGATCCCCACGATCTGCCGCGCCGCACCGACCAGGCCGATCGCGGCGAGGATCGCGCCCGGCTGGCTCGCGATCATCCACAGGCGTTGCGGTCGCAGGGCGTCCTCGAGCGGCCAGTCCGGGCTGTAGGCGATCGCCAGCAGCCAGGGCACGACGAACCACGCCACCAGGACGAGCGGCTCCTCCGGATGCCGCGGCTCGAGCCCGGTCGAGGACGAGTTCCGTTCCCGCAGGTGCAGCAGGACGAACCCGATGCCGATCAGCGCGAGCGGCAGGAGCAGGCCGAACTCCCGGGGGAAGTCCCAGAACCCGATCCGGACCGGCTGCAGCGTGTCCGCGGAGTCGAGCGCGACGCCTCCGTTCCGGCGGATCTCCGCGAGCGTCGCGAGGAACCACGGCGCGAAGAGCGCCGCGGCGACCAGGCCCGTGACGAGGAGGCTCGCCAGGGCCCGCCGCGCGCGGGACCGATCGAGGACGGCGGCCGCGACCGCCACGACCAGCAGGGCGATCGGGATCGGCAGCAGGAGCTGGACCTGGATGAGCGCGCAGGCGCCCAGGAGCCCGCCGGCGCCGATCGACCACGCCCACCAGCGGGACGAATCCTGGGCCCGGAGGTACGCGAGCACCGCCAGCGGCAAGAGCCCGAAGACGAGGTCGCGCGGGAAGATCGGCCACGC
>DATBGP010000141.1:0-7565 GCA_036557925.1 Candidatus Limnocylindrales bacterium
CGAGGGCGAGCGTCTGGATCTCGGGCTTGCCGGAGAGGTAGAGCAACGGCCCGAAGAAGTCGTTCCAGGCGTAGACGAGGTGGAAGATCGCCACGGCGATGATCACCGGCCACGACTGGGGAAGGATCACCGAGACGAGGGTCCGGAACGGGCCGGCGCCGTCGATCGCCGCCGCCTCGTCCATCTCGGTCGGGATCGTCATGAAGTACTGGCGCATGAGGAAGACGTCGTAGGCGTTCGCGAAGAACGCCGGCACGATCAGCGGCAGCCACGTCCCCACCCAGCCAAGGCGCAGGAAGATCGTGTAGGTCGGGATGATCGTCACCGCGTAGGGCAGGAAGATCGTCGCGATCAGGAGGGTGAACAGGAGGTTCCGCCCCGGGAACCGGAACCGGGCGAACCCGTACGCGACGAGCGTGCACGAGATCAGCGTCCCGAGCGTGCTCAGGATCGCGATCACGAGCGTGTTGAAGAGCAGCCGCGGGTAGTGGATCAGGTCCCAGACGCGGCCGAAGCTGTCGAAATGGGGGTTCAGGGTCCAGACCTGCTCGAGGACGCGCCAGGAGCCCACCCACTGGATGGGCGCGGCGTCGGGGTGCTCCGGATCCACGAACGTGCTCGCCTTGCGGCCCGGCTCGAACAGCGCGAGGGTCTTCGTCGTGCCGTCCGGCAGGGGGACGACCAGGAGCGGCAGCTCCTTGCCCTGGTAGGTGAAGGTCACCGGATCCGAGGGCAGGAGCGGGCTGTCGGTCTGGGTGATCTGCTCGGTGCTCTTCAGGGCGACGGTCACGGACCGGACCATCGGCGAGAGGAACGCCGCGACCGCCGTGACCGCGATCAGCGTGACGACGAACGATCGTGTCCGGTCGCCGCGCATCCGCGGCGGGCGGCTGCCCTCCTGGGCCCGCGCCCGCCGCCGGAGGAACCGGAAGCGAGGCTGCGGCAGGAGCGCCTCGCCGGTCGCCTCGGCCATCTCAGCGCGCCTCGCCCGCGTAGAAGACCCATTTCCGCGCCGAGCCGAAGAGGAGGAGGGTGACGAACAGGGTGAAGCCGAACATCACCCAGGCCATCGTCGCCCCGTACGACATGTTCTGGAACGTGAAGAAGTTCTTGTAGAGGTAGAGGTTGTAGAACATCGTCGAGCCGCCGGGCTCGCCGGTGCCGTTCTTCAGCACGAGCGGCACGAGGAAGTACTGGAGCACCTCCACGACGCTCAGCACGATCGTGTAGAAGATCACCGGCGAGATCATCGGGATCGTCACGTTCCGGAGGGTCTGCCAGGCCGTGGCGCCGTCGATCCGGGCCGCCTCGTAGAGGTCTGTCGGCACGCCGCGCAGGCCGGCGAGGTACACGACCATCCCCGCACCGAGGCCCCAGATCCCCATGATCACCAGGCCGAAGTTGATCCACGACGGGTCCTGCAGCCAGTCCGGCGGCTTCGGCAGGCCGATGAGCCGCAGGAAGCCGTTGAGCCAGCCCGTGTCGGCGCTGAGCATCCCGCCCCAGACCAGCACGCCCGCGATGAACGGCACGACGTAGGGCAGGAAGAACAGGCTCCGGAACGCACCGGCGCCGCGGATGTGCCGCGACGTCAGCAGGAGCGCGACGAGGAACGGCAGGATCACCGCGACCGGCAGCGCAACGAGCGCGTACTTCAGGGTGACCCAGAAGGACTGCCAGAAGATCGGGTCGGCGAACAGCTCCTGGTAGTTCTTCAGCCCGACGAAGCGGAGCGGCTCCTGCTGCGTCAGGTTCACGTTCGTGAAGGTGAAGACGAGGGTCGCGACCATCGGGATCGCGGTGAACGCGACGAACCCGACGATCCACGGGAGGATGAAGAGGTAGCCCCAGCGCGCGCGCCGCCAGCCGAGGCCCGAGAAGCGCGAGCCGCTCGGGCGTGCGACGGACGGGCGCGCGACGCCCGGGACTGCGGTCACGGTCTAGCTGCCGCCCTTGTCCCAGATGGCCTGGAGCTGCGACTTGAAGTCGGCGATCTCCTGGTCCATGTTCAGGCCGGGCGTGGCCTGCCACTTCGTCGAGAAGGTGTTCATCAGGGCGAAGGTCTGGTTGTAGGCCGGGACCCAGTTCTCGTAGTTCGGCACGTCGGCGTACTTCGCGCCCTCGCGGATCACGCTCCAGTCGATCGGCTGGGTGTAGTCGGACTGGAGGGTCTGGAAGAACTGGTCCTGCTCGCCGGGGACCGCGGGCATCGCGGTGTAGGCCTTGAGCAGGGTCGGGGCGCCCTCGCCGAGGAGGTAGGTCAGGACCTTGAAGGCCTCGTCGGGGTGCTTGGAGGACTTCATGATCCGGAACGTATCAGCGTTGAACGCCGCCGTGGTCTTCCCGTTGTAGGCCGGGGTCGCGGCGAGGTTCCAGTCGTCGCCGGCGTCGCTGACGCCGTACGTCGACCAGAGGTAGTTCTCGCTCATCGCGACCTTGCCGGTGAAGAACGGGTAGTTGTTCGGGTTGATGTCGGTGTTCAGGAAGGTCGGCCCCGTCATCGAGACGTGGTCGCTCCAGATCCCGCTGTAGAAGTACTTCCACGCGTTGGCCCAGCCGTCCGGGATCTGGACGGTCTTGTGGTCGCCGGAGTCGAAGCTGCCGGGCGTCCAGTACGCGCCGAGCTGGCGCAGGTCGTCGCGCTGGGGCTCCCAGCCCCACTGGACGATGTTGTCGGGGTCGAAGCCGGCCTCCGTCGCGTCCTTGCCGTTCTTGTCGACGGTCAGGATCTTCGCGATCTCCCGGACGGTGTCGTAGTTCCACGGCTTCTTCGTGCCGTCGGGCATCGTGTACTCGGCGTTCCACTGGTGCGGCGGCTCGTTCAGACCGGCCTCCTTGAAGAGGCCGGTCTTGTAGAACAGCGCCGACGGGTAGATCGCGAACGGGATGCCGAGCTGGCCCTCGCCGCCGGCCTTGAAGAAGTCGACCGAGAGCTGCGGGAAGCGGCTCGTGTCGTAGTTGTTCTTCTGGATGAGCGAGGTCAGGTCGAGCCACTGGCCGTGGAACGCCTCGGACCCGCCGATGCCGACCGGGCCGACGATGTCGGGCGCGTTGCCGCCGCCGATCTGGGTGGAGAGCGCGTCGACGGCGCCCTGGTACGGGTAGCCCTCGAAGCTCAGGTGGATGCCGGGGTTCGCCTGGTTGAACGCGTCGGCGACCTGCTGCTCCACGGCGACCTGCTCCGGTGCGTCACCGGTGCCGAGGCAGCAGAACCAGCGGATGACGACGTCGCCGGGGTTGACCTGCGAGGTGTCCGCCGGCAGCGGGGTCGGGACGACCTCCGACGGCGCCGCGCCGCCGCTCGCCTCGGCGCTCTCGGCCGGGGCGGACTCCGCGCTGCTCGGGGCGGCCGCGCTGGGCTGGCCGGCGCTCGGGGCCGGCGTGGCGCTCGAGCCGCAGGCGCTCGCCAGCAGGGCGAACACCGCGACCAGGACGCCGGGACGGGACAGACGCGATGCCATGCTCCTCCTCCTTCAGGCTGGCTCTGTCAGCCGGGTGTCGCGCCGGCCGTCGGCCGGCGCCTGGATCGGGTGGTCGACGGCCGATCCCCATCGGTCGCCGCGGTCGTCGACGCGGCCGAGAACGAACCGCTCCGGTCGCCTTCGTCGGTCTGCCAGCTCGAGCGGACCACGATCCGCTCGATGTAGTAGCGGGTCCGATCGCCGCGGACGAAGCTCCGGGCGAACTCGACCGGCTCGCCGGCGGCGGTGAACGCGATGCCCTCGATGAGGAGGGCGGGCGCCCGCGAGGCCTGGCCGAGGAGGCCTGCCTCGCGGCTGTGCAGGAGCACGGGCTCGAGGGATTCCCGGGCCCGGACGATCCGCGTGCCGTAGCGTTCGGTCAGGAGGTCGTAGAGGGAGCCGTGCTCGAGATCCGAGGCCAGCAGGCCCGGGAAGCGCTCGGCCGAGAGGTGGACCTGCTCGAGGAGCAGGGGTTCGCCGCCGGCCAGCCGGAGCCGCTCGAGGTAGAGCGTCGGCGAGCCGGGCTCGATGCCCAGGGCCGTCGCGACGTGCTCGCCGGCCGATTCCGGGCGGGCGGCCACGAGGCGCGTCTCAGGCTCCAGGCCGCGGTCCGCCATCTCCTCCGCGAAGCTCTGGGTGGCGCCGAAGTCGCGTTCGATCCGGGGCCGGAGGACGGTGGTGCCATGGCCCCGACGCCGCTCGAGGCGGCCCTCGCGGGTGAGCTCCGAGAGGGCCCGCCGGACGGTGATGAGGCTGCAGCCGTAGCGGGCGGCGAGCTGGCGCTCCGGCGGGAGGAGATCGCCGGGGCGCCACTCGCCTGCGTCGAGCGCCGCGCGGAGGTCGAGATAGACCTGGTGGTGAAGCGGGACGGGACCGAGCTCGAGTCGGAAACGGGCCATCGTGAGGGCGAACCTCGCGGGTACGATCCTGGACCAGCTGTGGTGCGTCGAGCCGCTTGCGCGACATCGCAATGCTGATAACGTTATGAGCATCTTGTCAAGCCGTCACGTCACGTCTCCCGTGACACCCGGCGCCCGGACGGATGAGGTGGGATGGGCCTGAAGGTCGCGGTCGTCGGTGGCGGCAGCACGTACACGCCGGAGCTCGTCGACGGGTTCACCCGCCGGACGGACCGCGTGACGATCGACGAGATCGCCCTCCTCGACATCAACGCGGAGCGGCTCGAGATCGTCGGAGGGCTGGCCGAGCGGATGCTCGCCCGCCAGGGTTGGCCCGGCCGTCTCGTCCGGACGATGGACCGCGACGCCGCGATCGACGGAGCCGACGTCGTCCTCCTCCAGCTCCGCGTCGGCGGCCAGCAGGCCCGGTATGGCGACGAGACGCTGCCCAAGCGCTGGGAGCTGATCGGCCAGGAGACAGTCGGCGCGGGCGGCTTCGCCAAGGCCCTGCGGACGGTGCCGGTGATCCTGGAGCTCGCCGACCTCGCCCGGCGTCGCGCGGCCGCGGACGCGTGGATCGTCGACTTCACCAACCCGGTGGGGATCGTGACCCAGGCGCTCGCCGACGCGGGGCACCGCAGCATCGGGCTCTGCAACGTGGCGATCGGCTTCCAGCGGCGGTTCGCGAAGCGCTTCGGCGTGGAGCCCGAACGGGTGGAGCTCGAGCAGGTCGGGCTGAACCACCTGACCTGGATCCGGGCCGTCCTCGTCGACGGGGTCGACCGGCTGCCGGAGATCCTCGCGGACGAGGCCGACGCCCTCGCCGAGGATGTCGGCGAGCCCGCGGCCCGGTTGCGCGGGCTCGGCGTGATCCCGTCCTACTACCTGCGCTATTACGACGACACCGAGGGCGTGCTCGCGGAGCAGGCCCGCCACCAGACGCGGGCCGAGGAGGTCATGGCGATCGAGCGCGAGCTGCTCGAGCTCTATCGGGACCCGACCCTCGACCGGAAGCCCGACCTGCTCGAGCATCGCGGCGGCGCGTACTACAGCGAGGCGGCGGCCCAGCTCATCGCCTCGCTCGTCGATGGCCGCGGCGACATCCAGGTGGTCAATGTCCGCAACGACGGCGCCCTGCCGGGGCTGGCGGCCGACGACATCGTCGAGGTGCCGGCAAGGATCGATCGCGACGGCGCCCACCCGCTGCCGCTCCGACCGCTGCCAGCGGAGCTGCTCGATCTCGTCACCCGCGTGAAGACGTACGAACGGCTCGCCGTTCGCGCCGCCGTCTCCGGGGATGCGGTCCTCGCGCGGGCGGCGCTGGCGGCGAACCCGCTGGCAGGCGGCCCGGAGCTCGCGGGCCAGCTGTTCGACGCGATCGTCGAGACGAACGGCCAGTGGCTGCCGCGCTTCGCGCCCGTCGGCTGATGGAAGGCTCGGACCCGGCGGCGTCCCGCACGCTCATGTACCGGGAGATCGAGGCGATCCCGGACGTCGTCGCGAGGTTCCTCGACGAAGGCGTGGACGAGGTTCGGTCAGCCGCCTCGGCGGTCCGCGCGGCGGATCCGCCGTATGCCGCGATCGTCGCCCGGGGCACCTCCGATCACGCGGCGATCCATCTCCGGTACCTGATCGAGACCGAGCTCGGGATCCCGACCGGGCTCGCCGCGCCGTCCGTGACGACGATCTACGGCGCCGAGCTGCGATGGCGAGGCGGGCTCGTGGTCGCGGTGTCGCAGAGCGGCCGCTCCCCGGACCTCGTCGCGGTCGTCGAGGCGGCCCGTGCCGGCGGCGCGACGACGATCGCGATCGCGAACGACGCGTCGTCGCCCCTGGCCGCCGCCGCGGAGCACGTGATCGACTGCCGCGCCGGCGAGGAGCGCTCGGTCGCGGCGACGAAGTCGTACGTCGCCCAGCTGGCCGCGGGTGCGGCGCTGGTCGGCGCCCTGGCGCCCCGGCCCGCCCTGGGCCGCGGGCTCGCCGCGATGGCCGGCGTGCTCCGCGCGTCCCTCGACGCCGCGATCGCGGCCGTCCATGACGACGCGCCGATCGTCGGCGAGTTCGCCGGCTCGGAGCGGTCGATCGTGATCTCCCGCGGCTTCGACTTCCCGACCGCCCTGGAGACGGCTCTGAAGCTCAAGGAGACCGGCCGGCTGTTCGCCGAGGGCTACTCGTCGGCGGACTTCAGCCACGGCCCGGTGGTCCTCAGCGGGCCGGGTGTGCCGGTCCTCGCGATCCGGCCCCACGGTCGGGTCGGCGAGGCCGTCGACGAGGGGATCGACGCCGCCCGGGCTGCCGGCGGCGAGCCGTGGGTCGTCACCGCCGCGACCCGCGACGGGGACGGGGCCCGGCGGATCCGGCTGCCGCTCCCGGCCAACCTGCCCGCCGCCCTCGCGCCTCTCGCCACGATCCTGCCCGGCCAGCTCCTCGCCGAGGCCGTCGCCCGTCGCCGCGGCTACGATCCCGACGCCCCTCCGGGGCTGCGCAAGGTGACCCTGACCCGCTGATCGCCGTTCGGCAGGACCCGCATGGCCGGCGCGTGTATGGTGACGTCGTGATCCTTGACGCGACTCCGATGCTGGCGCGCCACGGCCGGCGACTCCGGACGCTCGTGCTGACGTTGTTCGCCCTGTTCGTGGCCCACGACGCGATCTACGTCGCCCAGTTCGGGGTGGGTGCCAGGTACGCAGCCGCGATGGCCGCGACGGGCCATGACGCGTACTACGTCCCGGCATCGCTGATCGTGGGCACCACGGCCGCCCTGATCGCCGCCGTCGCGATCCTCCGCCTCGCACGCCTCACGGCGGATCGGGCGGGTGGATCGAGAGCCCTCGCTCCGATGGCCGTCGAGGCGGGTCCCGGCTACCTCCACGAGCTGCGGTTCACATGGCTCCGCCTGTTCCCGACGGTCGTCGCCCTGTTCGTGCTCCAGGAGAACCTCGAGGCCTGGTTCGGGCCGGAGCACGACCTGCCCGGCCTGGCGAACGTGCTCGGCAACGACAGCGGCGTCGTCCTGCCGATCCTCGCGATCACCACCTTCCTCCTGGCGAGCCTCGGAGCGGCGATCCGCTGGCGTACCCGGACGCTCGAGGCCAGGTCGCTGGCAGCCGTCAGGGCACGCATCCGGATCGCCGGACGCGCGGTCCCGCCGGCCTGGATCCGCGAGACCGCCGCCCTCCCGCACGAATGGACCCTGGACCGGCGC
>DATBGP010000142.1:0-5920 GCA_036557925.1 Candidatus Limnocylindrales bacterium
CAGCCGCAGCTCACCGTCGACGTCCTTCGGATCTACTCGATCGCCTACATCCTGATCACCCCGGTGCAGATGCTCGTCGTGGCCCTGATCGCCGTGGGTCGACACCAGATCCTCGGCGGGATCGTGCTCGTGACGGCGCTCCTGAACCTGGGCCTGTCCGCGATCCTCGGCTCCGTCATCGGGCCGATCGGCGTCGCCGTGGGGACGCTGATCATGGTCACGTTCGACAATGGCGTGGTCATCCCGGTCATCGCGTCGGGACGGCTCGCCATCCGCCGCCGAACGTTGTACTCGGCCATCGTCCTCGGCATCGCCATCGGGGTGGGGATCGTGGCGTCCAGCGAGCTCCTGCCGGTCTCGGCCGTCCCGGGCCTGTTCGCCCGCGTCGGCTACTGCATCGTGCTCACCGCCGTGGCGCTCGCGATCGTCTGGCGTGGCCAGGTCTTCGGCATCCGCCCGGAGCGATCCGTCGTGCAGCGCGCCTGAGGCGGCCTGTCCGGGCCCCGGCCACCGATGCCGGATGACGCCGGTCCGCGTCAGCGGTCGCGACGAGCTACGAGCCCGATCCGATCGGCGAGCCGTTGCGTCTCGGCCGGACGAGTGTGGGCGGAGACAAACGCGGTGGCCTCGTCGCGCCGGGATCGGAGGTGATCGGCGTCGGCATCGCGGAGGGCTCGGACCGAGGTCGCGACGTCGGCCGCGGTGTCACCGGCGCCTTCGATGAGCCTTGCTTCGATCAGCCGCCCGACCTGACCGCTGCGCTTCGCCACCACCGGCAGCCCCACCGCCATCGCGTCCAGGATCACCTTCGGGAAGCCCTCGGCGGGGGAGGGAAACACGAACAGGTCGCAGGTCGCGAGCGCGTCCAGGTAGGTCGCGCGGTCCGCGACATAGCCCAGCCAGTGGATCCGGTCCGCGACGCCGAGCGCGGACCCCCGGGCCTCCAGGTCCGCCCGTGCCGGACCGTCGCCGATGATCACGAGCTCGGTGCGGTGGCCGTCGGGCTCGGACGCCGCGAGCGCGGCGAGCGCGTCCAGTAGCGTCTCGAGGCCCTTCCCCGGCGCCAGCCGGCCGGCCCACGCCAGCCGGAGCCGCCACGGGATGGCCGGCCACGGCGCTCCGGCGACGGCCCGGATCTCGTCCGGCTCCACGAGGCTGGTCACGATGCCTCGTCCGGACAGCAGGTCCTCGCCGACCACGACGCGATGGCGGCCCCCGGCGACCCGCCCGGCCAGGTCCCAGGCGAGGCCCACGGCCTGTGCCGCCAGGCCCAGCCCTCGGCCGCGGGCGACGGCCCGCGCGCTCCCGGCCACGTACCCGAAGCGCGGCACGCCGGCGCGCCACGCCAGCCAGGCGGCCAGCGGCGCGTTCGATGCGGGCACCTTGATCCAGACGAGATCCGCCGACGCGATGACCGGCCGCAGGATCCGGGCGTTCCGACGGACGAGGTGCGGCGCTCCGCGGAGGTAGCCGGCGATCCCGTCGAAGGGCGCCGTCCCCACCACCTCCAAACGCGGATCGAGCGGCAGCGTCGGCGGCGGCGAGGCGGCGTCCCGCAGCGGCATGCAGTGCACGATCGACGAGACCGGGCCGCCGGGCACGTCGAGGATCCCCGCCAGGAAGCGGTGGAACGTCGCATTCACCGGGTGGACCCGGCCGTCCCAGCGGACGTGCGGGTTGTCGTCGACGACGACGACGCGCAGGCCCATCGTCAGCTCGCCCGCGGCGGCTCGCGAACCGCTCGGGACGCCGGCCCGCCACGCGCCGCCCACGCCGCCCACGCCGCCCACGCCGCGCCCAGGGCCCACGCCGCCCAGGCTGCCCTCAGGGCCCACGCCGCCGTCATCGTTCCTCGCCCGGCTCCCGCTCGCTGATGACGATCTCGGCCGCCGAGTCGCCGCCCCGCAAGCCGAACGGCCCGTGCCGCTGGCCGCGCATCCGGGCGATCAGCGCCTTGCCGGCGATCCGGATCGCCCGGAGGTCGGAGCGCTGGATGACCAGCGTTTCCACGACCCCGCGGCCGGAGACCCGCCGGAAGACCGCGAGCGTCAGCAGGGCCGTGATCGCGTACGAGATCGACGACGACGCGGCCGCCCCGTTGATCCCGAACCTGGGCACGAGCACGAGGTTGGCGGCGATGTTCACGATCAGCCCGGCGACGAGGATCACCGTCCCGGTCCCCGGCCGGCCCTGGCCCACGATGTAGCGCGACAGGACCGCCACGACGCTGTACGCCACGATGCCCGGCAGGATCAGCCGCAGGGCGACGCCGGCGTCGGTGAAGGCCGAGCCGTAGACCACCCGGACGAGCCGCGGCCCGATGATGAAGGCCGGGATCGCGGTCACGAGCGCGACGGCGATCGTCGTCCGGGTGAGCACCGCTGCGATCCGGGCGGCATCGGCCTTCGGGTCCACCGCCCGGCTGAACATCACGGTGCCGAGCGCGTTCGGGATGTACCAGAGCGTCTCCGCCAGCCCGCTCGTGACCGAGTAGACGCCGGTCTCGCGGATGCTCCGCGTCGCGTTGATGATGAACGAATCCGCCCGGAACTGGAGCCGCTCGGCGAGGCTCCCGGGCAGCGACCGGCTGCCAAACGCCAGCTCCTCGCGAAGGAGCGGCAGCGACGGGATGAGGCTCGCGCTGCCGTCGCGCGCGGCGACCCAGACGATCGCCACGGTCGTCGCCCCGAGGGTGACCAGGTTCAGGACGAGCGCGACGTCGAGCGAGAGCCTGGCGACGGCGGCCAGGCCGACGATCAGGACCAGCAGGAGCGCCCGACGCAGGAGCCGGATCGCCGAGTAGCCGGTGATCCGCCGGCGTCCCAGCAGGGCCATCAGGCCGATCGAGAAGAAGAGCTCGCCGGGGATCGCGAGGGCCGCGTACGAGAACTGCGCCGCCGAGAGGTTCGGGATGAGCGGCACGAGCGGCCCGCGCGGCCGGACGTCGGTGGGCAGGCCGTAGAGCGCTCCAGCGAGGATCACCGTGAACCCGCCGACGACGGCACTCCAGATGACCGCGTTCGCGAACCCCCGGCGGGCGTCCTCCCGGTTCCGTCCGGCGACGACGGCGATCGCGCTGTCCATCCCCCAGCCGACGATCAGGGCAGCCAGCTGCGAGAAGAGGAGCACGAGCGTGAAGCGACCCTTCGCCGCCGGCCCGAGGAGCCGCGCCAGGACGATGTCGGTCGCGAAGATCAGGACGGCCAGGCCGAACCTCGTGACGATCGTCACGAGGGCGTCCTGCAGGAGGGAGGTGCCCGCCCGGGGCGGGGGAGTGGGGGCAGGCGGAGCGGGCTGGGCGGTCTCCGGCTCCGGCGGTCGCGGTGGGGCGGCGACCGGGGCGGTCACTCCGAGCCGGAGGCGGCGTGCGGGGTGACGGCCGCCAGCTCGGGGTCCTCGAGCGCCGCCGCGAACCACGTCGCGGTTCGGCGAAGCCCGTCGGCGAGCGGCACCTGCGCCCGGTAGCCGAGACGCTCGGCGGCCTTGCCGACGCCGCTGACGTTCCGCCGGACGTCGCCGGCCCGTGCCGGACCCCGCTCCACGACCAGCGGCCGGCCGACGGCCGCCTCGACGGCCGCGGCGAGCTCGGCAATCGTCGTCTCCCGGCCCGTTCCCACCTGGAACACCTCGCCGGAGATGACGTCCGCCGGCGCCGCCAGCGTGGCCACGATCGCCTCGGCCAGGTCGCCGCTGAACACGAAGTCGCGAGTCTGGCTGCCGTCGCCGTGGATCGTGACGGGCTCGCCGGCCAGCGCCGCCCGGAGCCAGGCCGCGACCACGCTCTTCTTGTGGAGCGAGTACGGCCCGTACGCGTTCGAGAAGCGGAGCACGGACGCGGCGATGCCGTAGGTCGCGGCGAACGCTTGGCAATAGGCCTCGCCCGCGAGCTTCGACGCACCGTACGGTGAGAGCGGATGAGGGAGGTCGTCCTCGTCGGCGGGCGGCTCGTGGTCGCCGGTTGCGGCGTTCGACGAGGCGAAGACGAAGCGGCGAACGCCCGCCCGCCGCGCGGCGTCCAGCACGCCGAGCATCTGCGTCACGTTGACGCCGAACGTCCCGATCGGGTCCGTGACGGAGTCCGGGATCCCGGCCCGCGCCGCGAGGTGGACCACGGCATCGGCGTCGCGAACGGCCGTCTCCACGGCGTCCTCGTCGGAGAGCGGCGCGATCAGGGCCTCGACGGGCACGCCCTCGAGATAGGCGAGCCGGCCGATCGAGAGGTCGTCGAGGATCCGGACGCGATCGCCGTCGGCCACCAGCCGACGGACGAGGGTGGAGCCGATGAAGCCGGCCCCACCCGTGACGAGGACGGTCCGGTTCAGCGCCGGGCGGCCCCGACCGGCGTCGCCGCCGCTTCGGAGCCCTCCGGGACCCAGCGGACGTTCCGGACGAGCGTCGTGGCATCGATCCGGTCGCGGTGCGCCGCGATCCGGTGGAGCATCGTGTCGATCAGCTCGTCGTCCAGCAGCCGCGGCTCCAGGCCGAGGTCGAGCAGCTTCGAGTGGCGGGCGTTGTAGTAGTGCTCCTCGAGCTCCTTGCGGGGATTCGGCGCGTGCTCGATCGTCACGTTCCAGCCGAGCTGGTTCGCGGCGTCCTTCACCCGGTTCGCCAGCTCGGCGACGCTGAACTGCTCGGTGAACTGGTTGTACACGCGCAGCTCGCCGGGCGCCGCGGGGTTCGCGGCCGCGAGCGCCACGCACTGGATCGTGTCCCGGATGTTCAGGTAGCCGCGGGTCTGGCCGCCCTTGCCGTAGACCGACAGCGGCGCGCCGATGACCGACTGCACGCAGAACCGGTTGAGCGCGGTCCCGAAGACCTCGTCGTAGTGGAAGCTCGTGGCGAGCCGCGGATCGAGGGCCGACTCGTCGGTCTCCACGCCGTACACGACGCCCTGGTTCAGGTCCGTCGCGCGGAGCCCCCAGATCCGGGTGGCGAAATGGATGTTGTGGGAGTCGTGGACCTTCGAGAGGTGGTACATCGAGCCGGGCGTCTTCGGGTAGAGGAACGTGTGCTCACGGCCGTTGTGCGACACCGTGAGGTAGCCCTCCTCGATGTCGATGTCGGGCGTCCCGTACTCGCCCATCGTCCCGAGCTTGACGAGGTGCGTCTCCGGCGAGCGGTCGCGGATCGCGAACAGGACGTTGAGGTTGCCCACGACGTTGTTCGCCTGGGTGTACGTCGCGTGCCGGGCGTCGATCATCGAGTACGGCGCCGAGGGCTGCTCCCCGTAGTGGACGACCGTGTCCGGCCGGAAGCCGTCGATGACGGACTCGACGAAGGCGTAGTCCGTCAGGTCGCCGACGAACAGCTCGATCTCGTCCTCGGTGACCTCGCGCCACGCGCGAACCCGCTCATGGAGGGTCGGGATGGGGAACAGCGGCGCGACGCCGAGCTCCAGCTCCCATTGACGCTTGGCGAAGTTGTCGACGACGGCGACGCGGTGACCGGCTCGGGAGAACGCCATCGCGGTGGGCCAACCGAGATAGCCGTCGCCGCCCAGGACCAGGATCCGCTGAGCCATGTGCCGCCTCCGCTTCGGGGAATCCGGGCCAGCACCCCGCCCGATCGCACCGGTCGATGGACCGGGCGAAGTCTAGCATCGGGGCCCCGGCTCCCGGGCTCGGGGGACGAGCCGGATGGTAGGCTGTCGCCGATGCAGGCTCCCTCGATCGAGCTGCGCGTGACGACGTGGATCCCCGGCCGATGCTGATCCGCCAGTTCCGGATCGAGGGCCTGGGCCACCTCTCGACGCTGATCGCGGACGATTCCGCCGGGGAGGCCGCGGTGGTGGATCCACGGCGGGACGTCGACGTGTACCTGGACGCGGCGCGCGAGGCGGACCTGCGGATCACCCATGTCGTCGAGACCCACCTCCACAATGACTACGTGTCGGGTGGTCGCGACCTGGCGGCGATCACCG
>DATBGP010000143.1:0-6952 GCA_036557925.1 Candidatus Limnocylindrales bacterium
GGCCAGGACGTACGCGGCGATGGAGACCGAACGGGCGCCCGGAAGCCTGGCGCTGATCACCCGCGGCCCCGCGGGCAGCGCGGTTCGTTCGAACATCGCGGCGATGGTACAGGACGCCACGCTCCGGACCGGTTCGACGGACCGTCCGCGCTCGCCACCGAAACGTCACCGGAAACGGGGCGGATTCGGGGCCGAATCCGGCGGGATCGGCCCTCCGCGGGCCGGATCGCGGGCTATCCTTCCGTCCTGACCCAGCGGAGCCGGGAACCCGCCAGGTCGCCCCGAGCACGCGCGTGCCCGTCATGGCCGCGCGGTCCGATGAGCGCGATCCATGCGGTGAGGAGGAGGGTCCAATGGGCAGCACCCGGCTGCGGCTCGCGAGCCTGGTCGCGACGGCGGCGATCGCCGTCGGCGCGTGCAGCTCCGCGACACCCGCGGCAAGCGGCAACGCCGGCGGAACCGGCGACTGCACGGCCGGGTCCGCGCAGGCGGGCGCGAACCTGCAGATCCCGGACGTCGTGTCGGGCAAGTTCAACGTCGCGATGGTCCTCATCGGCCCGCACGACGACGGCGGCTGGAGCCAGGCCCACTACGAGGGCCTGCAGTACCTCTGCCAGAACCTCGCCGGCTCGCACGTGGCATACGTGGAGCTCGTCCCCGAGGGCGCCGACTCGGAGCAGGTCTTCCGGAGCCTCGCCCGGAAGGGCTTCAACTTCATCATCGGCACCTCGTTCGGCTACATGGACCCGATGGAGACCGTCGCCAAGGACTTCCCGGACGCGACGTTCCTCCACCTGACCGGCTACAAGTCGAACGGCAAGAACTTCGGCAACTTCTTCGGTGCGGTCGAGGACTTCAAGTACATGGCCGGCATGCTGGCCGGCTCGCGGGCGAAGAAGGACGGCAACCCGAAGATCGGGTACATGGCGACCTTCCCGATCCCCGAGGAGCTCCGTCTCGGCAACGCGATCACCCGCGGGGTCAAGGTGACCTGCCCCGAGTGCACGATCGACGTCCGGTTCATCAACACCTGGCACGACCCCCAGAAGGAGCGGGACGGGGCGGCGTCGCTCTTCGACGCCGGCGCCGACGTCGTCTTCACGGGTGCCGACACGCCGGCCGTCGCCGACGTGGCCAAGGAGAAGGGCAAGTGGGCGGTCACGTACGACCATCCGTCGTCGTGCGCCGGGAAGGATGCGTGCCTCACCGCCCCCTACTGGATCTGGGGCCCGGAGTACGTCCGGATCGGCCAGCAGGTCAAGGACAAGAAGTACACCGCCGGCTACGAGTACTTCGACGCCGACTCGAAGGCCATGGGGCTCTACGGCTTCATGGACGGCCAGACGCTCCAGAAGGGTGTCGCGGACCTGCCGCAGGCCGACCTCGACAAGGTGAAGTCGACCCTCGCCGATGCGCTGGCCGGCAAGTTCGGCCGGTTCGACGTCTTCGCCGGGCCGATCAAGGACAACACCGGCAAGGAGCTGCTGCCCGCCGGGCAGAAGCTCAAGCAGTCCGACCTCGACCAGTTCCCGCCCGGCGCTCCGGGCTCGGAGTGCTCGGTCTGCATGTACTGGTGGAACGAGGGGATCACGTCCCCGCTCCCGCCACTCAGCTGAGCGTCGGGATCGAGGCCCGCGGGCTGCCGCCCGCGGGCCTCGCCGTTTCGGGAAACCGGCGATGACGGTCGAACCCGGCACCGCAGCCGGAGAGGCGGCGCCCGCGATGCCGCACGCCGCCCACCCGCCGGCCGTCGAGGCGCGCGGGATGGTCAAGGAGTTCCCGGGCGTCCGCGCGAACGACGGGGTCGACTTCGACCTGCGCCGCGGCGAGGTCCACGCCCTGCTCGGCGAGAACGGTGCGGGCAAGAGCACGCTGATGAACATCCTGGCCGGGCTCTATCGGCCGGACGCCGGTGAGCTCCGGGTGGATGGCCGGGGCGTCGACTTCGGCTCGCCGCGCGACGCGATCGCTGCCGGTCTCGGGATGGTCCACCAGCACTTCACGCTCGTGCCGTCGCAGACCGTGACCGAGAACGTCCTCCTGGGCCTCGACCGGCCGCGCTTCCTCCTGCGCGGGCGTCGGTCCGAGGCCGAGATCGGCCGGCTGGCCGAACGGTTCGGGCTGAGGGTCGACCCCGGCGCCCGGATCTGGCAGCTCTCGGTGGGCGAGCAGCAGCGCGTCGAGATCCTGAAGCTTCTCTATCGCGGCGCCCGGATCCTAATCATGGACGAGCCCACGGCGGTCCTCGCGCCGCAGGAGGCCGAGGAGCTGTTCGCCACGCTCCGGTCGATGACGGCCGAGGGCCGGAGCGTCGTCTTCATCAGCCACAAGCTGGGCGAGGTGCTGGCGATCGCCGACCGGATCACCGTGATGCGCCGCGGTCACGTGACCGCCGCCGGCATCCCGGCCGCCGGCGCGACGAAGGCCGATCTCGCCCGCCTGATGGTGGGCCGGAGCGTCCTGGAGGTCGTCGACCGGCCGCCGTTCCGGCCGGGCCAGACGGTCCTGTCGGTCGAGCACGTCCGGGCCGAGAACGACCGCGAGCTGCCCGCGCTGCGCGACGTCTCGCTCCAGGTCCGAGAGGGCGAGATCGTCGGGATCGCGGCGGTCGCCGGCAACGGCCAGTCCGAGCTCGCCGAGGTCGTGACCGGGCTCCGGCCATGCCGCGGCGAGATCCTCGTCCGTGGCCGGTCCGTCGCGAACCGGTCGGCGTCGGCGGCCCTCCGCCGCGGGGTCGCGCACGTCCCCGAGGACCGGAGCTCGGTCGGCAGCGCCCCGAACCTGTCGCTCACCGACAACCTGATCATGAAGCGCTACCGCGACGCTCCGGTCGCCCGCGGCTGGCTCCTCGACGACGACCGGGCGCGCGGGATCGCGACCCACCTGAGGGACGAGTACCGGATCGCCGCCCCGTCGATCGACACGGAGGTCCGCCTCCTGTCCGGTGGCAACCTCCAGCGGGCGATCCTCGCCCGGGAGATCGAGACGAACCCCGGACTCCTCGTCGCGGTCCAGCCGACCCGCGGCCTGGACGTCGGGGCGATCGAGACGGTCCATCGCCTCCTCCTCGATCTGCGCTCGAAGGGCGCGGCCATCCTCCTCATCTCCGAGGAGCTCGACGAGATCCTCGCCCTGGCCGATCGCGTCGACGTGATGTACGAGGGCCGGGTGGTGGGCTCCTTCGCGAGCGACGAGGCCGAGATCGGGCGGATCGGGCTGCTGATGACCGGTGGCTCGGACGACGACGCGGGCGCGCCGGGATGAACGTCCGCCTGGAGGCCCGGACGACGACGCCGCGCTGGCTGTCGCCCACCCTGACCGTCGGCGCGATCGTCGTCGCCCTCGTGATCTCCGGGGCGATCATCGCCGCGGTCGGCGGCGACCCCGTCGCCTCCTACCTGCACATCCTCAACGCGTCGTTCGGCAGCGTCGGCGTCCTGTCGGACACGCTCGTGAAGGCGACCCCGCTCATCCTCACCGGCCTCGCCTGCGCCCTCGCGTTCCGGATGCGGCTCTGGAACATCGGCGCGGAGGGCCAGTTCCTGCTCGGCGCATGGGGCGCGAGCGCGGTCGTCCTGATCCCCCTCGTCCCGGCCGGCACGCCGGGGATCGTCCTGATCCCGCTGATGATGCTGGGCGGCCTGATCGCGGGCGGCGTCTGGGGGCTGATCCCGGGCATCCTGAAGGCCCGCCTCGGGGTGAACGAGATCATCGTCACGCTGATGCTCAACTACATCGCCCTGTTCTGGATCCAGTTCTGGGTCTTCGGGCCATGGAGCGAGTCGGGCTTCCAGCAGACGAAGACCTTCCCCGAGGAGGCCTGGCTCCCGCGCCTGACCGACTTCTCGAGCGCCGTGCCCGCGTTCGGCGGCCTCACGGTCCATCTCGGCTTCGTGTTCGGGCTGGCCGCCGCCGCGATCATGTGGCTCCTGCTCGAGCGCTCGCGCTGGGGCTACGAGATCCGGCTCATCGGCGACAGCCCGCGGGCGGCCCGCTACGCGGGCATCGACATCGGGAAGCGGATCATCGTCGTCTTCGCGATCTCGGGCGCCCTCGCCGGGCTGGCCGGGATGAGCGAGGTGAACGGCGCCGTCCACCGGCTCCAGGACCACATCTCGCCGGGCTACGGCTTCACTGCGGTGATCGTCGCCTACCTGGCGAAGTTCCGGCCGGGCCGGGTCGTGGTCGCGTCGATCCTGTTCGGGGCCCTGATCCTGGCCGGCCGCGAGATCCAGCCCTCCGGGGTCCCCGCGATGATCCAGGGGATCATCCTGTTCACGCTCATCGTGGCGGACGTTCTCGTCCGCTATCGCGTGAGAATCGACCGACGGGCGCCGGCGAGCGCCGCCCCGGCGACGCCCGCCGCGCCACCTGCCGCGCCGCCGATCGCCCCGCCCGCGACGCCGCCGGCCGCCGCACCCGGGACGGGCGGCTGATGGACCTCGGGCTGATCGCCGCGGCCGGCGTCGCGACCGGGACGGTCCTGCTCTTCGCTGCGATCGGCGAGATCTTCGCCGAGCGCGCCGGCGTCCTGAACCTCGGGGTCGAGGGGATGATGCTCATGGGCGCCGTCGCCGGCTTCTCGATCACGCTCACCACCGGCAACCCGTGGATCGGGCTCGTCGTCGCGATGGTCGTCGGCGGCCTGCTCGGCCTGCTCCATGCGGTCGTGACGATCTCGCTCCGCGCCGACCAGGTGGTGTCCGGGCTGGCCCTCACGTTCCTCGGGACGGGCCTCGCTCGGGTCCTCGGCGAGGGGCTGACGAACCAGAACGTCGAACGCCTGCCGAGCGCGACGATCCCGGTGCTCTCGAGCATCCCGATCCTCGGCCCGATCCTCTTCACGAACCAGAGCGTGCTCGTCTACCTCGGCTTCCTGTTCGTTCCGCTCGCGTGGTTCTGGATCGAGAGGACCCGGCCGGGGCTCCATCTCCGGGCGGTCGGCGAGGCGCCCGCGGCCGCCGACGCGCAGGGCATCGGGGTCTTCCGGCTGCGCTACGTGTACGTGGCGATCGGTGGCGTCCTGGCCGGCCTCGCCGGCGCGACGATCACCCTCGCGGTCTCACCGGGCTGGTTCGGCGATCAGACGGTCAACGGCCGCGGCTGGATCGCGATCGGGCTCGTGATCTTCGCCCAGTGGAACCCGATCCGGGCCGCCCTCGGCGCCTACCTCTTCGCGGCGATCTCGCCGTTCATCCTCGCGCTCCAGGGCGTCGACACGATCCTCGGCGTCGCGAACCCGTTCACCGCCGGCCGTTCCTCGACGTTCTTCCTCGAGATGCTGCCGTACCTCTTCGTGATCGCCGTCGTGATCCTCGGCGCCCGTGGCGCGACGCGACGGCGGCTGGGCGCCCCTGCCGCGCTCGGCATCCCGTACGTCCGGGGCGAGCGGGGGCACTGACCCGGGTCAGGCCTCGGCGTCGGGCTCCGCGGACGGCCGGGCGGCAGGCTCCGGCGAGGTCGCCTCGGCACCGCCGGGCTCGGCGGTCAGGCCCTGGAGCTCCATCTGGACGAAGCCGCTCGTGTCGAACGAGAGCTGCTGCGCGCCGCGCAGCGGCTCGCCGGCCTCGTCGGTCGTGAGCGGGGCGTACTCGATGATCACGCGCTCGTCGGCTTGGACGAGGGTATAGACAAGGAGCTGGTCCGGCCGGGTCTCGAACTCGAGGTGCTCGAACGAGTCGACGTTCAGGCTGATCGAGATCGGCGTGAAGTACGTCGAGGTCTCGGGATCGTCGACGACGATCCGCTCGACCCAGCCCGTCCCGTGGGCGACCAGCTGGCGGCCGCGGTGGTAGCGGTACGAGACCGTCTGCTTCAGGAGGGGACGGAGCAGGTTCTGCATGTCCGCCCGGCTGGTCACGAGGCCCTGGTTGACGAAGAACTTCGCGCTCGGGGCACTCGACACGACGATCTCCTGGGGAAGACGGGCGGGCGGTGGGGCCAGTCGGATGGTACCGCAGCCAGACGGCCGCGGACCGGCCGTCGGCGGGCGGTCGGCCCGCCGGCGAGACACGGGTCGACGCCGTCGTCGGGGCGGCGCCGCTGGCGCAGGATGACGGCCATCTCGACGGCTGCCTGCAGTCCCCGCGGAGGACCTCCATGGCCACGGATCCCGGCCCCCACGATGCTCGTGCCATCGCCGCCGAGGCATTCGTCTTCGGCTATCCCCTCGTCCTGATGGACGTCTCGCGGCAGGTGTTCCTCAACCGACCGAACGCGGACGGCGGCCATGACCGGGTCAACGAGGTCGCCCACCTGCGCGCGTTCCCGGACGCCTCGTTCAAGGCGGTCGTCAGTCCGAACGCGGACACGCTGTATTCCACGGCCTGGCTCGATCTCCGGACCGAGCCGATGGTCCTGAGCCAGCCCGACAGCGGCGGGCGCTACCACCTCCTCCCGATCCTCTCCGCCTGGACCGACGTCTTCACCGCTCCGGGCACCCGGACGACCGGCGACGGTCCGGCGAGCTTCGCGATCGTCGGGCCGCGCTGGGCCGGAACCCTGCCGGTCGGCGTCGAGGAGGTCCACTCGCCGACGGCGATGGCGTGGCTGATCGGGCGGACGCAGACGAATGGTGCCGCAGACTACGACGCCGTCCATCGCTTCCAGGACGAGCTGGCGATCACGCCGCTCTCGGGCTGGGGGTGGGCGCCGGAGGCGCGGGCCGATGTGCCGCTCGATCCGTCGGTCGACGTGGAGACCCCGCCCCCCGATCAGGTCGCAGCAATGGATGCAGCCACGTTCTTCGGCCGCCTCGCCGGCTTGATGGTCGACAACCCGCCGTCCGCGGCCGACGCGCCCATGCTCGAGCAGCTCGCGACGATCGGCCTGGCGCCCGGCCGCTACGAGCCGAACCCCGCCGACGCCGCCGCACTCGACGACGGCGTCCGGCTCGGCCTGGCCGAGATCCGGGAGCAGCTTGCCGCGGCGGCGCGGCTCCCGACCGGCTGGT
>DATBGP010000144.1:0-12947 GCA_036557925.1 Candidatus Limnocylindrales bacterium
CGGCCTCCTTCGTCAGGGACGTCTGGAGGACCTCGCCGCCGTACGGCGCGAGCGCCGCGAGCGCCTTGTCCGGGGTGACCTTGTTGAAGATGATCACGACCCCGGACGACCCGGGCTTCAGGACGTTCTGGACCCGCGATCGGAACTCGTCGTCGATCCCCATGTCGGCGGCCTTCCCCATCAGCGCGCCCATGATCCCGCCGACGATCAGGCCGCCGACCGGCACGAAGAACAGCAGCCCGAACAGGCCGCCCCACAGCGCCCCCGTCGCCGCGCCGGCGCCGACGGCGCCGCTCGGCGTCTCGACATGGATCTTCCCGTCCGCGCTCCGCGTCAGCACGGCCGATGTCCCGTCGATGATCAGCTCCTTCTGGAGCTCGTGGATCTTCGCCTCGACCGCCTTCGCGGTGGCCTCGTCCGGATAGCCGAGGACGACGAGATCAGCCATGTTCGATCCTCCAGGACGTGGACGGAAGCGCGGGCACGACGGGTCGGGTTCGTGCGTGATTCCAGCCTCGGGCGGGCCTCCGACCGAACCAATGGGGTCGACAGGCATCGGCTCCGGCGGCCCACCCCCGACGCTTCCCGAGCCGCGGCGCGGGCGTCGCACCCGAGCCCGCGGGCGGGCACGGGAGTCGTGCGAGCGCCCTTCCGGCGACCCGCGCGAATCCCGGAGACTCCACGGCGATCCGCATGACCGCCCCACCGTCGATCCCGCGCGCCGCCGGACCGCCCCTCCTCGCGACGGCGGCGTTCGTCGTGATCCTCGCCGGGATGCAGATGGCGTCCACGATCATCCTGCTGGTCCTGCTGTCGGTCCTCGTCACGATCGTCGTCGCCCCGATCGCGAGCGCCATCCGCCGGCGCGGCTACCCGAGCTGGCTGGGGCTGAGCGCCGCCCTCGGCTCGTACGTGCTCGCGCTCGCGGTGGTCGGCCTGATCACGGCGGTCGGCGTCGCCCGCCTGATCCGCCAGCTGCCGGAGGACACGAGCGACCTCCAGGCGGCCCTCGAGGGGTTCGCGGATTCGGACGTCGCCCGCTCGATCGCGTCCGCCGCCGCGTCGGTCGCCGGCTCGGTGGCCCAGGGCGTCCTGAGCGGCCTCGGCGCCGTCGGCTACAGCGTCATCATCGTCGCCTACCTGCTGCTCGAGGCCCCCCGCGCGCCCGACCGCGTGCTGTGGGCCTTCAACGGCAACGCCGAAATCCTCGAGCGGGCCGTGGCCCTCGCCGTCCGCCTGCGCGCATACGTCGTCGCCCGGGCGGTCCTCGGCGGGATCGCCGCGGTCCTCGACGTGATCGTCCTGCTCCTCCTCGGGATCCCGTCGGCGCTGCTCTGGGGCGTGCTGGCGTTCCTGATGAACTTCGTCCCGAACGTCGGGTTCCTGATCTCGATGATCCCACCGGCGGTGCTCGCCTTCCTTGTCGGCGGCCTGCCGACGGCCGTCGCCGTGATCGTCGCCTACGTCGCGATCAACCTCGCGACCGACTACCTGATCCAGCCGCGCTTCATCGGCTCGGCGGTCGACCTGTCGCCGGTCGTCGTCACGATCTCGCTCCTCTTCTGGGTCGTCATCCTCGGTGGCGCCGGGGCGATCTTCGCGGTGCCGCTCACGATCATCGTCGCGGCCGTCGCGAACGCCCACGAGTCGACGCGGGGGGTCTCGCGGATGCTCGTCGCGGAGGTGCCCGCGTCGGTCGACGCAGCGGCGATCGTCGCGGCGGTGTCCGGGGCGGGACCGGAGAACCCGGCGGACCGGCTCGGGCCCGAAGGCTGAAGCCCGTCGGGGTCAGGGGCCGACGTGCGGCGCCCTGACCTCGACACCCCCGACGGCTCCCCCCGCCAGGCATGCCCCCGACGCGCTCCGACGTCGACGCCGGCCCCCAGCCTGGCACGGACGCCGGAGCGCGCGGGAGTGGGGAAAACGAGTGGTGGACGGCTTCGCAGTGATCCTCGTGGTCAGAGTCCGTGACCCGCTTCGACGGGGATCTCGCCATGGATCCGGGTCCCCATGCCCGGGTGGGAGTCGATCGTCAGGCGGCCGCCCATCACGTCGACCCGGTCGGCGAGGTTGACGAGGCCCACGCCGGCCTGGATCCGCATCGGGTCGAAGCCCACGCCCGAGTCGTCGACGAAGAACGAGATCCGATCCGGCTCGCCCACGAGCCTGATGTGGACGATCGCCTTCGGCCCCGCGTGCTTCACGACGTTCTGGATCGCCTCGACGCAGCAGTAGTAGATGCCGCGCTCGAGCCGCGGCTCGTAGCGCCCGAAGTTCACCGATTCGACGGTCACCGGCCGGGGCGACTGGGCGGCCACCGATCGCAGGGAGTCCGTCACGCCGTTTCGGAGCAGGAGCTGGGGGCTGCCGTCCCGGGTGACGCCGCGGATCTCGCCGAGCGCCGCGTCGAGCTCCCGGCCCACCTGCTCGACCGCCTCGCGCTCCGCCGGCTCCTGGATCCGCTGCGCCAGGAGACCGACGTGGATGCGGGCGCTGACCAGCCGCTGCTGGGCGCTGTCATGGAGGTCGCGCTGGATCCGGGCGCGTTCGGCGTCGACCGCGTCGATCGCCCGGACCCGGGCCCGACGCAGGTCGCGCTCCAGGGACCAGCTCTCGAGGCGGAGCCAGATCGCACCGGCGAGCGCGATCGCGAGGGGGAGGAACTGGAGGGGCGTGTCGGCGAGCATCAGGAGCAGCGCGACCGGCGTCGCAACGAACGCGATCGCCGCCACCAGGAGGAACCGGCGGTATCCGGCCAGCGAGCGACGCGTCGCGGCCAGGGTGCGCGGGATCGCCTCCACGTGGTCGTGATCTGCTCGCCGGCTGACCAGCAACGCGCTCCTCCCCGAGCCTTCGCTGACCCGGTGGGGACGACGAACCGGCGGTGGCGCCTGCCGTCCCCCTCGACATTCCAGCGGCGCACCTCACGACGCTGGGACCGAATTCTGTGCAATTGCCGAGACGCGCGCCAGTCCCCGTTTCAAGTTTCACCCGGGTGATTCGGCGCACCACGTGACGAAAAACTCGGAGTTGACTCCGGAATCCGGGCTATTCGATCAGTCCCTGCTCCCGGGCCGCGTCGACCGCTGCGGGCATGGAGTGCACGTCGAGCTTGCGGTAGATCGACCGGACGTGCGAGTGGACCGTGTTGAACGAGACGTAGAGGTGGTCGGCCGCCTCGCGCTTCGAGGCGCCGCCCGCCAGCTCCCCGAGCACCTCGAGCTCGCGCCGCGAGAGCGGCTCGGCCATGTGGGTCTGGCCGCCGGGACCGGCCGCCCGGCGCAGCGTGACCAGGTAGCCCGGATCCCTGGCCCGATCGATGATCGCGTCGGCCTCGTGGAGGAGGCCGTTCGCTTCCTCGACCCGGCCCGTCATCCGCCGGGCCTGGCCGAGGGCGATGAGCGATTCGGCGACCGCGAGCGGCTCGCCGAGCGCACGGATCGCGGGGAGCGATCGGGCGAGGATCTCGCCGCCCGTCTCCGGATCGCCGCGCCGGACGAGGATCGCCCCGAGCATCGCCCGCGCGTACGCCTGCGTCGGCGTCGACGCGAGCCCGTGCTCCTCGCCGATCTCGACCGCCTCGCGCCCGAACGCCTCGGCCCGGGCCGGGTCGCCGATCTCCAGCTCGCACCGGGCAAGCAGGGATCGCGCGCCGACGGCGTCCATCCACATGCCGGCTTCGGCCGCCTGCGCCCCACCCCGCTCCAGGTGCTCGCGGGCCTCCTCGAACTCGCCGACGCGGGCCAGGGCGAAGCCGAGCATCACCCGGACGGTGTTCCGCCAGGCCGTGTCGCGATCGCCTTCGAACCGGTAGGCCCGGCGCGCGGAGCTGACCATCGTCGCGGCGTCGTCGCCCGGGAACGCCGCGCCGATCAGGGCGGCCGTCGAGTCGATCGAGGCCGAGCCGTCCGGCATCGGATCGCCGCCCGGGGCTCGGATCGCCGCGGCGAGGGCCGCGTTGCCCTCGTCGTGGCGGCCGAGGAAGTGCATCGTCCAGGCACTGACCACGCCGAGCCGGCGATCGGCCTCGATCGCGTCGGGCCCGAGGGCGGCGAGCCAGCCGACGATCGTCGCGATCCGCCCCATCTCGAGCAGCTGGAGGTAGCTCTCGCCGATCACCCGCGCCGCGAGATCGATGTCGCCGGCGGCGATGGAGTGCCGGATGGCCCGGTCGGAATCGCCGCCGGCGGCGTACCAGTGGGCGGCCCGCTGGTGGAGGAGCGCGATCCGGTCCGGCTGTCGCCGCCCCAGCTCGAGCCGGAGCAGCTCCGCGAGGAGGAGGTGGTAGCGGTACCACTCGCGGCGCTCGTCGAGCGGGGTGATGAAGACGTTCGCCTGCTCCATCTCGGAGAGGACCTGGGCCCCGCCGGTGTCGCCGGTGATCGCGTCCGCGAGCGGCCCGCAGATCGTGTCGACGATCGACGTCGTCAGCATGAACCGCAGCGTGTCCGGCTCGAGGGCCATCAGGACCTGTTCCGTCAGGTAGTCGATGACGTGGCGGTTCGAGGCACCGAACGTCGCCACGAAATCGAGCCGCTCGGGGCTGTCGCGCATCGAGAGATACGCGAGGTACAGCCCGGCGGGCCAGCCCTCGGTCCGCTGGTGGAGCACGCCGACCGCGTCCGGCTCGAGCTCGAGCTCGAGGCTGCCGTTCAGGAAGTCGTCGGTCTCGTCCATCGTGAAGGCGAGGTCCTGCGCCCGCAGCTCGACGAGGTCGCCGGTCGCTCGCAGGCGCGCGATCGGGAGCGGCGGCGTCGCCCGTGTCGCGATGACGACCTGGACGTTCGGCGGGGCGAGCTCCGCGAAGCGGATCACGGTGTCGTGGGCATCGTCGCTCTCGAGGAGGAAGTAGTCGTCGAGGACCAGGACGATCTCGGCGTCCACCGACTCCAGCTCGTGGGCGACGACCGCGGCGGGATCGGCGTCCTGGGCGAAGCGGACGAACCGGTCGACCGAGCCGCTCCCGCCGATCGCCCCGGCGAGCGCGGCACCGAGGTAGGTCCAGAGGACTCGCTGGTCGTTGTCCTGCGGCTCGATCGTGACCCAGGCGAAGGTCCGTGGGTCGGCGGCGGCCCAGTCGGCCAGGAGCGACGTCTTGCCGAACCCGGGCGGCGCCACGATCAGGGTCAGGATGGGCCGTGCCGCCCGCAGGAGGCTCGTCAGCCGCGCGCGCCGGAGCATCCCGCTGCGGAGGCGCGGTGGCTGCAGCTTCGTCGCCTGCAGGATCGGTCTCGAGGGGCCGGGCGCCAGGTCCCGCCCGGGATTCCGTGCTGTCGTAGCCACGCGAACTGGTCCCTCGCGCGCTCGGCAAGATCCCCGTGGTGTTACCGGTCAGTCCTCGGAGGTCTGTCCGATCGCGAGCTCCTGTTCGACGGTGGGTTGGCGCGTGGGTCCCGCCACGTCCCCGTCAGTAGGTCCCCTGCGCGCTGTAGCGGTTCCGTCCGGAGATCCCGCCGCTCGCGTAGGAGCCGATGTCGATCAGCAGGGCGATCACGAGACCGATGGCATCGATCGTGTCGACCCCGCCCGGTGCGACCAGAACGTACATCAGGGTGGTCCAGGGGAGGAAGAGGAACCCCGCCAGCGGCACGATCCAGCTGGTTCCGGCGAAGGCCAGGTCGAAGCGGACCGGCTGGAAGAGCCAGATCAGGAAGAGGACGCCTCGCGCCCCGACGATCAGGAATGCGGCGAGGAGACAGCACATCGGGCTTCACCGTGACGGCGGGCTGGGCGAGCGCAGCATCCCAGCCCGCCCGCGGCGGTGCAAGCGGCGGCACCCCCGCCCGCGCAGGGGCCTGCACGCCCCCGCGGTCGCGTGTCCGCCGTGTGGGCCGGATTCGGCCGCCACCCTACGATCGGCGGACGGCGTCGCGTGCGCGCGTGCCCTTCGAACGGGACGGAGTGTCGACCGATGACCACCAACGCCTCGGCCATCTCCACCACGGACACGGACCTGCCGTGGTGGCTCTACATCGTCCAGGGGATCGCCCTGCTCGTCCTCGGCGTGCTCGCCCTGTCGGCGCCGGGTGCCACGCTCGTCGTCCTCGTCCAGCTGGTGGGCATCTACTGGCTGGTGAGCGGGATCGTGACGCTCGTCGGCCTGGTGGGCGATCGGACGGCGTGGGGCTGGAAGCTCTTCGCCGGAATCGTCGGGGTCCTCGCCGGCATCGCGATCGTGGCCCATCCACTCTGGGCGAGCGTCCTCGTCCCGACCACCCTCGTCCTCGTCATCGGGATCTTCGGGATCGTCAACGGGGCGATGATGATCTTCGCGTCGTTCGGCCGGCGGCGCTGGACCGGCGTGATCCTCGGGATCTTCGGCGTCTTCCTCGGCCTGATCCTCGTCGCGAACCCGGTGATCGGCGCGGCGACGCTGCCGTTCGTGATCGGCGCGTTCGCCCTCGTCGGCGGCGTCATGTCGATCGGGACGGCGTTCTACGAGCGACGCCGCGATCGGAACGCCCTGGTCGCGACCGCCGGCGCGGCCGCGGTCCCGGCGCCGGTCCAGCCCTCAGCGGTCGCCGCGGACGAGGAGCCGGGAGCGTCGCCCTCGGGCTCGTGACCCGTCGTCCGGGGTGGATCGGCCGACGTCGATGACGGATCGCCCGGCGCCGGACGTGGCCGAGGATGCGGGCCGCGCGGTCGACCCGGCCGCGCCCCATCCCGACGACGGCGCGGCGCCCGCCGAGGGCCGGGCCGGAGCCCGGGACGACGCGCTCGCCGAGGACAGGCGCATCGCCCGGGACGACGCGCTCGCCGAGGACGCGCCGGTCGCCGAGGATGCGGGACCTGACGATCAGGGGGCGACCGGTGGCGTCACGGTCGGGACGAGCCGGCTGCGCGAGGTCGTCGCGATGGCCCGCCGAGTCGGGCCCCAGCCGAAGGCACTCCGCGACGACGCGATCGCCGGCATGGTCGGCGCGATCTCCAGCGTCCCCGACGGGATGGCCTCGGCGGTCCTCGCGGGCGCGAACCCCATCGCCGGCCTCTACGCCTGCGCGGTCGGCCCGATCGTCGGCGGGCTCCTCGTCGCGGCGCCGCTGATGGTCGTGACCACGACGAGCGCGGGCGCCCTCTCGGCGGGCGCGGCCGTCGCAGGCGTCGCCGGTCCGACCAAGGCGGAGTCCCTGTTCCTCCTGGTCCTCCTGGCCGGCCTCCTCCAGGTGCTCGCCGGCGTGCTCCGACTGGGCCGCCTCACCCACTTCGTCTCCCACTCGGTCATGGTCGGCTTCCTGACCGGGGTCGCGGTCCTGATCGTCCTCGGCCAGTTCGGCGACATCACCGGCACGTCGCCGCAGGGGTCCGGCAACGTCGCGAAGGCGATCGACGTCGTCCTCCATCCCGGCGACGTCCAGCTCGTCTCGCTCGCGATCGGGCTGATCGCGATCGCGATCACGGTCGCGCCGATCGGCGGATTCCTCGGCAAGGTCTCGCCCCTGATCGCGGTCGCCGTGCCGGCGATCCTCGTCATCGCCCTCGGGCTCGACCAGGTCCGGACGGTTGCCGACGTGGGCGAGATCCCGCAGGGGCTGCCGATCCCGGTGCTCCCCCGGCTGGACCTCCTCTCGGCCGACCTGGTCACGGGCGCGTTCGCGGTCGGCGCGATCATCCTGGTCCAGGGCGCGGGCGTCGCCGAGAGCTTCCCGCCGGGCGGCGGCCGGCCGACCGCGCCGTCGCGGGACTTCGTCGCCCAGGGCGCGGCGAACACCGCGGTCGGGCTCTTCCGCGGGATCCCGGTCGGAGCGTCGGTGAGCGGGACCGCCCTGAGCGTCTCGAGCGGCGCGCAGACACGCTGGGCGGCGATCCTCGCCGGCGGGTTCATGCTCTTGATCCTCGTGGTCTTCTCGCCGGTCGTGGAGCTCGTCCCGATGCCGGCGCTGGCGGGCCTGCTGATCGTCGCCGGCCTGACCACGATCAAGGTCGACGAGTTCCTCGTGATCTGGCGAACGGGCCTCCTGTCGCGCATCGCGATCGTCGCGACGTTCATCGCGACGCTCTCGTTCCCGATCCAGGCGGCGGTCGGGATCGGGATCCTGATGTCGACGATCCTCAACCTGTACCAGGCCTCGATGGATGTCTCGATCAGCGAGCTCGTCGAGCTGCCCGGGGGCGGGGTGGAGGAGCGGAAGCCGCCGAAGAGCCTGCCGTCGGAGGCGACGACGACCCTCGACATCCACGGCAGCATGTTCTACGCGGGCGCGCGCACCTTCGCCCGACTCCTGCCGAGTCCCGAGGGCTCCACCCGGCCGGTCGTGGTCCTCCGGCTGCGCGGCCGGACGAAGGTCGGCGCGACGTTCATCGAGGTCGTCGACCGGTATGCGGGGCGGCTGGCCGTCGCGGGTGGCCGGCTGTATCTGAGCGGCGTGGACGACCATGTCCGCCAGCAGCTCGTGCGCAGCGGCAAGCTCGACCTCGGCGGGGCGGTCCGGCTGGACCCGAAGACCGCGGTGATCGGCGAGTCCACGCGGCGGGCGATTGCCGACGCCAATGCCTGGCTGGTCGAGGCGCCGACGCCGGCCCCGCATCAGGCGACCGCCGGATCGGTCGCAGCGACCGCTTCGACCGGCGCTCCGGGGCCGGTCTGATCCGCCGGTCCGGACCGCTCGGCGGACCCTGGAACCGGGCGCACCCAGCGCCGACGGGTGCCTGCCCCATTGCCGCTCGATGGTGCCCCGATCACGCTCGCGATCCGGGGGCCACGGGGTCTCCGTGCGCGCATTCCGTCGAGCCGCGGCTGGCACCGCGGGCACTGTCAGCCTGGAGGTCGGCGATGTCGATCGGTCCCGTCGATTTGGTGGTCCTGAAGTACACGGGCGACCGGTTCACCGGCATTCCCGCCGCCCAGATCCAGTCGCTCGCCGATGCCGGATTCATCCGCCTCATCGATGTCCTGTTCGCCCGGAAGGGCGCGGACGGCGAGGTCAGCGTCCTCGAGCTGGACGAGGTGGAGGACGAGGTGACCGGGCAGCTCCAGCCCGTCGTCTCGAACCTCACCGAGCTCCTCAACCACGAGGACCTGATCGCCCTGACGAGCGACTGGGAGAACCGGACGACCGCAGTCGCGATCCTCTTCGAGAACGTCTGGGCCGGGATCATCCGCGACGCCGTCCACGAGGCCGGGGGCGAGGTCGTCCTGGCCGAGCGGATCCCGCGGAGCGTGATCGAAGAGCTCGAGCGCTCCCAGGAAGGCGAGCTCATCAGCCAGTGACCGTGACGCGGTCAGCATGCCGGCCGGGGCCGGCCCAACCGTCAGGAGGGTTCACATCATGATGCGACGCCGCGGTCCGGGACTCGTCGGCACGATGGCCCGCACGGCCGTGATCGCCGGCACGGCGACGGCGGTGAGTGGCGCGGTCGCGGGCCACCAGCAGCAGAAGGCGATGCAGAAGCAGGCCGAGGTGGAGGCCCAGTACCAGTCGCAGCAGGATTCGGCGCAGGTCCAGCAGATGCAGGCCCAGCTCGACGCCATGCAGCAGCAGCAGGCGACCGCGGCGGTCGCACCCGCCGCCGCCCCGGCCGCCGCGCCGGCCGGGAACGACATCGTCGGCCAGCTCCAGCAGCTCGAGCAGCTGAAGGCGGCCGGCGTCCTCGACGACGCGCAGTACGCCGCGGCGAAGAACAAGATCCTCGGCCTCTGATCGTCCCGCCACCCGAGGCGGCGGCCCGGCTCCGGGCCGCCGCCATTGCATGCCCCGCCGATCTGGGTTACGGTCAACTGACCGTCGACTCCGGAGGATCGCGGAACCCAGGACCGCGGCAGGGGGAAGTCGGCAGGGGAGGTGCCGGTTGGTCGTCGCCGGTCAACGCGCTCCGAACGCCTCGATCGGCACGCTCATCGCCCGGGCGAAGTCGAACGTCGATCGCTCCGGTGCCATGCTCGCGGACCGGTCCGAGCCCATCCGCGTCGTCTTCGCGGACGACTCGTACCTGATCCGTGAGGCCCTCCAGGAAGTCCTGACCTCGGTCGACGCGATCGACCTCATCGACTGCTATGGCGACGGTGACTCGCTCCTCGCGGCGGTCGACGACGCGGAGCCGGACGTCGCGATCGTCGACCTCCGGATGCCGCCGACCGGCGACGACGAGGGGATCCGGGTGGCCCGGCGTCTCCGCGAGACGCACCCCGGCGTCGGGGTCATCGCCCTGAGCCAGTACGCCGGCGCCGGCTACGCCCTCGCGCTGCTCGAGGACGGCGCCGAGGGCCGCGGCTATCTCCTGAAGGAGCGCGTCCACGATCGCCACGAGCTCGTCGCCGCGATCGAGGTGGTGGCCCAGGGCGGGACGACGATCGACCCGAGCCTCGTCCAGGAGCTGCTCGCGGCCGATCGCCAGCGGCACGCCTCACCGCTCGACGACCTGACCCCGCGCGAGCGCGAAGTCCTCGCCGAGATGGCCCAGGGCCGGAGCAACGCGTCGATCGCGGAGTCGCTCGTCCTCACCAAGCGCGCCGTCGAGAAGCACGTCGGGGCGATCTTCCAGAAGCTTTGCCTCGAGGACGACGAGGTCGTCAGTCGCCGGGTCACGGCGGTGCTCATGTACCTCTCGGAGTCGAGCACCAACTGACCGAGGGCCGCAGGGTCGCGGGCCCTCGGACCGCGACGCGGCAGGCACCCTCCGCATCGTTGCGTCCGCGCCCCCGCGAAGGCCGGTGTGCGCCATTGGAGCGGCCGCCACGCCGCGCGACGCTCCCGCACGGCGGACCGGTGGCGCGATCCGTTGCGAGGGCGCCATTGAGACGAGGTGGGAGTGGACTCGGTGAGAGTCCTGACGGTCGACGATCACGCAGCCTTCCGCGAGGCGGCCCGGGCGCTGATCTCGGCGACCGAGGGGTTCGTGTCGGTCGGCGAGGTCGCCACCGGCGAGGAGGGGGTCGCCGCGGCGCGACGGCTGCGGCCGGACCTCGTCCTGATGGACGTCCATCTTCCGGACATCGACGGCTATGAGGCCGCCCGGCGGATCGAGCCCGTCGATCCCGGCGTCGTGATCGTGCTCGTCTCGGCCGCCGATGACGCCCTCCAGGGCGACATCCCGGCCCGCTGTGGCGCGTCCGCGTTCGTCCGCAAGGAGGAGCTCCGTCCGAGCCTGATCCAGCAGCTCTGGGCTCGCCATGGCCGCCTCGCCCCGCCGGAACGGGCGGCCGCCGGGGAGTAGCCGGCGCGCGCTCGAGAGCGTTCCCGGCGCTTCCGAAAGAGGCGTGCGCGGACCCGGTCCGGACGCGTGCCCGCGCCATCCTCGCGGCTTCTCCCCAAGGTCATCGTTGACGGAGAGGGCGCGGCCCTGACCCCCGGGGACCGCGCGAGGTGGAGGTCGAGGCATGGACATCCGGGCTGAGGCGAGGCGACTCGCAACCGTCGCGACGGTCTTCGTCTGGGTCGGCTGGTTCTTCGTGATCTACGCGATCATCGCGGGGATCTTCTGGTGGATCGACCTCGCCCAGAAGCCGGCATTCAACTTCCTCCAGGCGCTCGGGCTCTCCCTCGCCGCGATCGGCGGCCCGATCTTCATCGCCCTGATCATCGCGGGGATGGGCCACTTCCTGCGGCTGTTCGCCCTCTGGGCCGCCCGCGAATCGAACGTTTGACCCGCGACCAAGGGAGCGACCGTCCGGAACCCCGAGCCGGGCGGCCCTCCCGGGTCGCACCCAACCCCGGCTGACGCGATCGGTCAGCCCGCGGTCGTCGCCCCGCGTGCCCCGGCTACGTCGTCGTGGGCGTCGCGGTCCCGGACGCCGGCGCGGCGGCCTGCGACTCGCGCTTCCAATGCCGGCCGAGCTGCCAGAGGGCGACGTTCAGGCCGAGGACCCAGAGGAACAGGAGGGTGATCGCCAGCGAGGCGAGGGTGATGATCGTCCCGATCCCGTTCACGGCCGATGCGGCGTTGGCCTGGACGGCGTCGAGCTGGCCCCCGACGCCGCGGAGGCGTGCGGCGGCGTCGCTCATGAAGCCCTGGAGGGTGCCGACCTGGCTGGCGACCCCTGCAGCAACGGTGCTCGGAGGCCCGCTGCCGTTGAGCGTCGGCCAGACCGCGGTCAGGGAGTCGTCGACGGCCTGCAGTCGCGCGTCCAGCTCGGCGAGCGCGGGGGGCGGACCGGACGGCGCCGACGCGCCGGGCACGAGGCGGGCGACGCGCTGCAGCGACGAGAGCGCGCCGGTCAGGCTCGCCCGCGCCTCGGCGTATCGCTCACGGACCGCGCGGTAGCCGTCCGCGAGGTTCCCGACGCGAGCTGTCAGGGCGGCGATCGCATCGGAGGAGCGCGACGGGTTCGAGGCCTCGGCGCTCGCTTCGGACGAGATCAGACCGGCGTCCGTCGCCGCACCCTCGAGCCGGGTCGCGACCGTATCGGTGGCGGTGATCGCGGTGCCGATGCCGGTGTTGACCGTCGCCCCGAGATCGTCAACGGTCCCCCGCGCCGCGCCGTGGAAGAGCCAGGCGAGGACGATCAGCAGGACGCAGATCGCGATCCCGACGATGCCGGCCACCTGGGCCGCGGTCGCCCAGCGTGTCGACCGGGCCCGCGGCGGCAGGCCCGCCGCGGGCGATGGAGCGAGCTCCGCTGCCGGCAGGGCTCCCGGACCGGCGTCCGTCAACTGGCCCCCCGGTTCGCTCACGACACCGGCGCCGGGACCGGTTCGGTGGCCGCGACCGCCGGCCGCTCGACCGTGCGGATCCCGAGGAGCTTGCGACCCTCGGCGATCACCACGATCGAGAGCGCGACGAGGAGGCAGATCGCGAACTGTCGCGTATCGAGGCTCACCGTCCCGAGCAGGCGCTGGAGGAAGCCCACCTCGGTCGCGATGACCGTGAACAGGAAGGCGACGCCTGCCGCCTTCAGCAGGGTGGCATTCGACCGGAGATCGACGGCGAAGATCGACTTGTCCTCGTTCGACGTCTCCAGCGCGAAGGCGATGTTGAACAGCGAGAACACCGTCAGGCCCATCGACCGGGCG
>DATBGP010000145.1:0-12492 GCA_036557925.1 Candidatus Limnocylindrales bacterium
TCGATCCGCAGCCGCGTCCTCGGCAGGACCCGCGACCACGCAAAGCAGGAGCGCGCGGTCCTCGTCCTGCACGACGTCACCAAGGAATACCCCAACGGCAAGGTCGCGCTGCGCGACGTCGACCTGGTCATCCCCGAGGGCGACTTCGTGTTCCTCGTCGGTCCGTCCGGCGCCGGCAAGTCGACCCTGATCAAGCTCCTGATCCGCGACGAGGTCGCGACCCAGGGCGAGGTCGTCCTCGACGGCCAGGACCTCGCGAAGCTGTCGCGCCGGAACGTGCCGAAGGTCCGGCGGAAGATCGGGATCGTCTTCCAGGACTTCAAGCTGCTGCCAACGAAGAGCGTCTGGGAGAACGTCGCGTTCGCCCTGGAGGTCACCGGCACGCCCCGTCGGAAGATCCGGCCGGCGGTCGACCGCGTCCTCGCCCTCGTCGGCCTGACCGCCCAGCGCGACCAGCTGCCGGGCACCCTCTCCGGCGGCGAGCAGCAGCGCACCGCGATCGCCCGGGCGCTCGTCCACGACCCGCGGCTGATCATCGCCGACGAGCCCACCGGCAACCTCGACCCGCTGATCAGCTGGGAGATCATCCAGCTGCTGCTCCGGATCAACGAGCTCGGCGTGACCGTGATGATGGCCACCCACGACGCCGACGTCGTGACCGCGCTGCGGAAGCGCGTCGTCGCCCTCGAGGAGGGCCGGATCATCCGCGACGAGGTCGGTGGCGCCTACCACCGGGCCGACTGACGTGATCGGGTTCGTCCTCTTCAGCCTCAAGCGCGCCTGGCAGGGGTTCTGGCGGAACGCGCTGATGAGCCTCGCCGCCACGGCGACCATGGTCCTGATGCTCGTCCTGCTCGCCGGCTTCTGGATCATCCAGACCGGCCTGCTCTCGGCCCTGGACTTCACCGAGCAGAAGGTCGAGGTCACCGCGAACGTCCAGACGGACGCGACCGCCGCCGAGATCGCGGAGCTGCGGATCCGGATCCAGGCGATGCCCGAGGTCACGGCGGTCACCTACGTGACTCCCGCCGAGGCGCTCAGCCGGTTCCAGGCCTCGATGAAGGCGCAGGGCCGCGAGGACCTCACGAAGTACGTCGACTCCAACCCGTTCACCGGGAGCTTCGAGGTGAAGCTGGTCGACCCCGGCAAGTCCGCCACCGTGGCCGACGCGCTGCGCAAGGATCCGGTCGTCCGGAATGTCCTCGACACGAAGGAGACGGCGCAGAACGTCAAGACGGTCACCGACATCCTCCGGACCGCCGGGACGGTGATCCTCCTCGTGATCGCGGTGATCGTCCTGTTCATCATCGTGAACACGATCCGCCTCGCGGTGGTCGCGCGGTCCGAGGAGATCGAGATCATGCGGCTCGTCGGCGCGTCGGACGCGTTCATCCGCTGGCCGTTCGTGTTCGAGGGCGCGATGGTCGGGCTGCTCGGCGCGGCGATCACGCTCGGCCTCCTGTACCTGCTCGCGGACCCGATCGGCGGCTTCATGGTCGACTTCTTCCGGGTCCTGCCGCTGAGCTTCGGCTCGCTGACGCGGGACCTCGTCCTGATCGTCACGGGCGCGGGACTCGGCCTCGGCGTCCTCGGATCGTGGGTCTCGGTCCGGACCTACCTGATCCGCTGACGGGCGTTCGGGGCCTCTCGTCGGCGAGCCGATCCCGCGTCGCGCGAGCCCCGGCGAAGGCACGACGTTGCTTCCGTGAAGTTCCGTTCACGCTCGATCCGGTCCCGGTCGGCCGTGCGTAGGATCGAGCGGGCGCGGTGTACCCTTGGCCCCCGCCCAGGCCGCCGGCCAGCCTCAACAGCGGAGAACCACGTCCTCGATGCTCCCGTCCGACCACGCGACACCCGTCGACCCGTCCGCTTCCCCTGATGCCGGCGCCGTTCCCGGACCCGATGCCGTTGCGACGGCCGGGGCCTCCGCCGGCACCGTCACACCGGTGACCCAGCCCGGCATGCCGGCCCTGGAGATCCCGCCGGCCCTCGAGGTCCCGCCGACCCCGGTTCGGCCCCGCGGCTCCAACCTGCGCACTCCCGTCCTGGCGATGGCGATGGTCGTCGTCGCGATCCTCGCCGGCGGCGCCCTCTTCGTCTCCGGCTTCCTCGTCGGCCAGAAGAACGCCGAGCAGCCCGGCACGCCGACCGCCGACGCGGCCGGCTTCCAGGCGTTCTGGGACACGTACGACACGATCCTCAAGCGCTATGCGCTCGGCGGCGAGGACCAGCAGAGCCTCGTCCACGGCGCGATCAAGGGGATGGTCGATTCGCTCGGCGATCCCTACTCGGCCTACCTGACGCCGGACCAGTACCGCGAGGGCCTCCAGGACCTCTCCGGCCAGTTCGAGGGCATCGGCGCCGAGATCGGGACGCAGAACGCGAAGGGCGCCACCTCCGACTGCACGACCCTGGGCTCCGACTGCTTCCTGACCGTCGTCAGCCCGATCGAGGGCTCTCCGGCGGAGAAGGCCGGCGTCAAGGCCGGCGACAGGATCGTGGCGGTCGACGGCACGAAGCTCGACGGCCTCACGGTCGACGCGGCGCGCGACAAGATCCGCGGCAAGAAGGGGACCGAGGTCGTCCTCTCGATCGTCCGGGGCAGCGCCGCCCCGACCGACATCTCCGTCGTCCGCGACGTGATCGTCTCCAAGGAGGTCATCACGAAGACGCTGGGCGACGGGCAGGTCGGGTACATCGCCGTGACCGGCTTCTCCGACAACTCGGCCCAGAAGTTCCACGATGCGCTGCAGGCCGACCTCAAGGCCGGGCTGAAGAAGTTCGTCCTCGACCTCCGCGGGAACCCGGGCGGCTACGTGAACGCCGCGCGCCAGATCGCGAGCGAGTTCATCGGCAGCGGCCCCCTGTTCTACGAGCAGGACGCGGACGGCACCCAGGTCGAGACCACCGCGACCGGCCAGGGGATCGCGACCGGCGACGACGTCAAGGTCGTCGTGCTCGTCGACAAGGGCAGCGCGTCGGCCAGCGAGATCGTCGCGGGCGCGATGCAGGACCGGAAGCGGGCGACGATCGTCGGCGAGACGTCCTTCGGCAAGGGCACCGTCCAGCAGTGGATCCCGCTCCAGGACGGATCGGCCCTGAAGCTCACGATCGCGAAGTGGCTGACGCCGGACAAGCACTGGATCCACCATGTCGGCATCGTCCCGGACGTCCCGGTCGCGGCCCCGACCGATGCCTCGTCCAAGGACGACCCCGTCGAGGACAAGGCGGTCGAGCTGCTGACGTCCGACACCGGCGCGCTCCAGGCCTTGCCGCGGGCGGCCTGAGCGGCTCCGGATCTCGTCCGGATCGACGCGGGATCGTGCGTGATCGTGCTTGCACCACGCACGACCATCCTGTACGGTGATCGGGAACGAAAGGAGGTGATGTGCAGTGATCGACAGTACGAGTAGCTGCACCACCTCGCAGGAGATGGCCGTCTAGTCGGACACCCTGTGGGTGGACAGCTTTTCGGAGGCCGGCCTTCGGGCCGGCCTTCGTGCGTTCACCGGCTGTCACGACTGGACGCCGATGGCTGCGTTGCCGGGTGCGCTCCGCGCTCACGCACCTCGGGTGCGCTCGCTTACGGTGCTCCCCGGCGCATTGCCCTCGACGCCCATTCGCGACGATTGCAAACTCTCCCCAACCAGCTTCGGGATCCACACGTGCCTGAACAGACGATGGCCGTCAATCGACGGGCCAGACACGAATTCACGATCGACGAGACATTCGAGGCCGGCATCGCCCTGACCGGGACCGAGATCAAGTCGATCCGCAACGGGAAGGTCAACCTCGGCGACGCCTACGCCCGGATCGAGCGCGGCGAGGCCTGGCTGATCGGCGCGCACATCGCGCCGTTCGAGCAGGGCAACCGCTACAACCACGACCCGAAACGTGAGCGGAAGCTGCTCCTCCACCGCTCCGAGATCGACGAGCTCCTCGGCCGGACGAAGGCGAAGGGCCAGACGATCGTGCCGCTGCGGCTGTACCTGACGTCCCGCGGCCGGGCGAAGCTGGAGCTCGGCCTGGCGCGCGGCAAGCAGCTCCACGACCGGCGACGGGACATCGCGGACCGGGACGCGCGACGGGACATCGCCCGGGAGCTGGCCGACGCCCAGCGCGGTCGCTAGGGCGGGGAGGCTTCACGTGAAACCGCCCGACGGCACGGTCGCGCCGCCGCTCCGGCTCGGGCCGACGATCCGGGCGATCGACCTCCACGCCTGCGGCGAGCCCGGTCGGGTGATCGTCGACGGTGTCGAGGATGTCCCGGGCACCACGATGTTCGACAAGATGACCTGGCTGTCGGCGAACCGCGACGACCTGCGACTGCGGATGCTGCGGGAGCCGCGCGGGTTCCCGGCGGCGAACTGCAACCTGGTGCTGCCGTCGTCGAACCCGGAGGCAGCAGCCGGCTACGTGATCATGGAGCAGGTCGAGTATCCGGGGATGAGCGGCACGAACACGATGTGCGTCGTGACCGCGCTCCTCGAGACGGGCCTCATTCCGATGACGGAGCCGATCACCGAGCTGACGCTCGAAGCGCCGGCGGGACTCATCCACGTGCGAGCAGGCTGCCGCGACGGCAAGGTCACCGGCGTCACGTTCCGGAACGTTCCGGCATTCGCGACCCACCTCGACGCCGTCGTGGAGGTTCCGCATCTCGGCACCGTCACGGTCGACGTGGCCTACGGCGGGATGTTCTACGTCATCGCCTCGGCGGCGGCGTTCGGGCTGCGGCTGACCCCCGACGAGGGCGCCGACATCGTCCGGATCACGGAGATGATCAAGGCGGCCGCGGCCGACCAGCTGCCGGTCGTCCATCCCGAGCAGCCCGGGTTCGCCGGCATCACCATCGGCCAGCTCTCCGGACCGGCCCACGATCCGGCGAACGCGATGCGGAACGTCGTGACGGTCTCGACCGGAACCCTCGACTGGGATCGCCCGGCGACGTGGACCGGTGCGATCGATCGATCGCCATGCGGGACCGGGACGTCGGCACGGATGGCGACGCTCCACGCCCGCGGTCGCCTCGCGATCGGCGCGGACTTCCGCCACGAGGGGATCCTGGGCACGGTCTTCACCGGTCGTCTGCTGGAGGAGACGACCATCGGCGGTCGAACGGCGGTCGTCCCCGAGATCACCGGTCAGGCCTGGATCACCGGGATCGCGGACTACGTCGTCGATCCGACCGATCCGTTCCCCGACGGCTTCACGATCGGCGACATCTGGCCCTGAGGGCGAGCCTGGCCGGCGCCGGTTCCGGCTCCGGGGGTCAGCGCAGGAAGTAGCGCCGGCTGAGCGGGACCTCGTCGACCGGGTCCATCGCCAGGGGCTCGCCGTCCAGCGTCACGCGACCGTCGCCCGGATCGATCTCGATCGGGGCGGTGGCGCGGTTGCGGACCAGGTCGTCACGCGTCAGCCCGCGCGTCCGGCCGATCGCGACGACCTCGCGCCCGGGAATCGAGCGCTCCCGAAGGCCCGCGACCGCCGACGCGCCGCCGAACGTGACGCCGAGCCGGGCCCCGGCACCGGGGGTTCCGCCCCAGTCCGGGCGATACCGTGTCGGCTCCGCCCGCTCGACGGTGGCATTGCCCTCGCCGAGTGGCGCCCAGGCCGGGTAGCCGCTCTTGAGCACCAGCTCGGGCTTCGCCCCGAACCACGCCGGCTTCCAGAGGACCAGATCCGCCAGCCGGCCGGGCCGGAGCGAGCCGACGTGCTCGGCCAGACCGTGCGTGATCGCCGGTTCGATCGTGACCTTCGCGAGGTAGCGGAGGACCCGCTCCGTGTCGTCGGGCATGCCGGCGGCGTCGATCGATCGTTTCAGCGTGCTACCACGCCAGCTTGTCATCACGCTGCCAAGCTGCAGGCTGCGGCGGATCGTCTCCATGATCCGGCCCATCCCCTGGGAGTCGGAGTTCACGATCTGGATCGCCCCCAGGTCGTGGAGCGGCCCTTCGGCGGCCATCGTCGCCGGGTGGACCCGTTCGGCGGCGAGCGCGACGTCGCCCGCGACGCCCATCGAGCCGCCGTGGTTCAGGACGATCATCGGGACGTGCTCGGCCGCGGTGTGCCGGCCGTAGGGCAGGGTCGGCGTCGTCGAGGAGCAGATGATGTTCGGCTCGCGGACCAGCCCGAGCAGGTCCGGCACGTGGCCGCCGCCCGTGCCCTCGACGTGGTACGCGTGGACGGTCCGACCCGCAATGGCGGCGACCGTGTCCTCCAGCTCGGCCGACTCGTGCAGGCCGTCGGTGTGGAGCGCGACCGCGACGCCGGCCGCATCGGCGAAGACGAGGGTCGCGTCGATCAGCTCCGGCGTCGCCCCGTAGTCCTCGTGGATCTTGAAGCCGACGGCGCCCGCCCCAATCAGCGCCTCGAGATCCGCCGCCTCTGTCGACCGCGCGCACGCCTGGAGCCCGATGTTCAGCGGCCAGCCGGCGACCGCGGCGAGCATCCGCTCCATCGCCCACGGCGGCTCCTCGAATCCGGCCGTGACCAGCGTCGTCACGCCGCCGGAGAGGGCAGCCGGGAGGAGCTCCGGGCTGATGAGGTGGACGTGGCTGTCGACCGCTCCGGGCGTCGCGATCAGGCCGTAGGCCATGATCGGCGCGGTGTGCGGGCCGATGACGAGGTCGATCCCGTCGGTGATCGCCGGGTTCCCGGCCCGCCCGACGCCGACGACCCGGCCGTCCTTGATCCCGATGTCGGCCTTCACGACGCCGATCGTGGGGTCGACGACGACGGCACCCGCGACGACCGCGTCCAGCTCGGACGGCGTCGCCCGGCCGGTCTGGGTCATCCGCGGCCGGAGGGTCTTCGCGTAGCCCCAGATCGGCTCGTCGCCTGGCGCCTGGCGATCCTCGCCGACGGTCAGCCACAGGTCGGTGTCGCCGAGCCGGATGCGATCGCCGGCCGACGGCCCGTAACGGGCCAGCCGCTCGTCCGCCGACAGGGCCCGGCTCACGAGCGGGCCTCCCCGCCGAACCGGACCAAGTCGACCGTCCTCTCCTCACCCGGCGCCCAGCGCGCCGAATCGCCGGCGGGCAGGTCGAGCCGGAAGCCGGCGGCGGCCGAACGATCGAAGTGCAGCCGGGGATTCACCCGGTCGAACGGCATGTGGGACGACACCCGGACGGCCCGTCGCGACTCGTTGCGGACGACGAGCCGGCGCCGCTCGCGCTCGACCGGCTCGCGTTGCGCAAAGGCGGGAATCACCGCGCCGGGCCCGTCGGGCGCCATCGGCCGACCGGCTCCGAGCGGGTCGACCAGCACGACGAGCCGGGTCCCGTCGCCCATCAGCACCTCGAGGCGGACCTCGTCGACCAGCTCGCGCACGCCGTCGAGCACATCGCCGGCTCCCACCGCCGAGCGGCCGGCCGCCTCCACCGCCTCGAGCGAGGCGTCGTCCCGGGCCGCCTCGAGCATCGCATCGCAGATGACCGCGATCGCCTCCGGCGCGTTCAGCGCCAGCCCGCGGGAGCGCCGGCGACGGGCGAGCTCGGCGGCCGAGAACAGGAGGAGCCGCTCCTCCTCCCACGGAGTCAGGCGCACGCCGGCATCGTAGACCGTTGACAGGCAACCAGTCGGTTGCGTATTGTATCCGCATGGATGCCGTCCTGAACGCCGTCGCCGACCCGACGCGGAGGATGCTGCTCGAGCGCCTCCGGGCGTCCGGGCCGGCCTCGATCAGCGAGCTCGGAACCGGCCTGCCGATGACCCGCCAGGCGGTCACGAAGCACCTCGACGTCCTGCGGTCCGCGGGCCTCGTTCGTGTCCGACGCGACGGTCGCGAGCGCCTGCACGAGCTGGAGCCGGCGCCGCTTCGCGACGTCGACGACTGGCTCCGCCCGTATGCCGAAGCCTGGGATCGCCGGCTCCATGCGCTGCGGCGCCACCTCGGAGAGGAGACCGATCGATGACGACCGAGACGAGGACCGAGAGCGGGTCGATCGAGCGGACGCTCGACCTGCACGTCGCGCCGGACCGCGTCTGGGCCGCCCTGACCGTGCCCGCCGAGATCAGCGGCTGGTTCGGCGCCGCGGCCTCCTTCGAGCCGGAGATCGGGACGGACGGCTGGTTCGACTTCGGCGCCGACGGTCGCTTCGCCTGCAGGATCGAGGCCGTCGATCCCGGCCGCTACCTCGCCTGGCGCTGGGCCGAGGAGCCCGGCGCATCGGTCGACGGTTCGCCCGGGAGCCTCGTCGAATGGTGGCTCGAGCCGGGTCGGAAGGGTGGCACCCGCCTCCGGATGCGCGAGTCCGGCCTGCGGACGCCGCGGAACGTTGAGATGAACACGCACGGCTGGTTCGAGGAGCTCGCCGAGCTGCGCGAGCACCTTGCGACCGAGCCGTGGCAGGTGCCGATCCGGCGGACGATCGCGGTCCGCGCCGATCGCGACCGCGTCTGGCGGGCCTTCGCCGATCCCGGGCAGTTCCACGCCTGGTGGGGCTTCAGCGCGCCGGTGGAGTTGCGAACCGGCTGGGAAGGCTGGTTCGATTTCCCGGCCCACGGCCGGCACGCGTTCCGGATCGAGGCCGCCGAACCGCCGCGCTACCTCGCCTGGACGTGGGCGTCCGACGAGTCGGACGTCGCGCTCGAGGACGCGGCCCAGCCGACGCTCGTCGAGTGGTCGCTCGTCCCCCGCGCGGACGGCGGCACGGACGTCCACGTGGCCGAGACCGGCTTCACCGGCCCGATCGCTCACGCCGACAACACCGGCGGCTGGGCGGAGATGCTGCCGGCGCTCGCGAAGGCGGTCGAGAGCCGGCCCGTCGAGGCCGGGTCCGTCGAGCGCCAGACGAGCGAGAGCCAGGCCGTCGAGGACTAGGCGGCGCCGACCCGGACGTTCGTCGACGGACCGGCCGCCGGCGCGCTCTGACCGGCCAGGCTCGGCGCGAGGGCCGGGCCCACGGTCGACGCCCGGCCGGCCCGGACGAACAGCACGACGCCGATCGTCGACGTCGCGGCACACGCCACGAGCGCCGTCGTCACGTCGAGGAAGCCGAGCTGCAGGAGCACGCTCATCAGGAAGGCGGCGACGATGCCGCGGGCACCCGTGAGCGCGTTCCAGCCCGCCATCGCCGCCGCCCGCGAGGCAAGCGGCGTCTGGTCGCTGACCGCCGCCGCGATGCCCACGTCGATCGACGCGCTGCCGATCCCGGCAACGATCGCCGCGAGCCACAGGACGCCCACGTTCGGCGCGAGGGCGTAGGCGAACAGCGAGAGCAGGCCGATCGAGCTGCCGCAGGCGAGCGAGGCCAGGGCGCCGCACCGGTCGGCGACGAGACCCCAGAGCGGGAACGCGACCGTGGTCGCGACCGCGGCGAGGATCCCGATCACGCCCACCTCGGCGAGGCTGAGGTTCAGGCGGTCGACGTGGACGAGGGCGTACAGCGGCGCCGCGGCGATCAGCCCGCCGCCATAGAATCCCTGGGCGACGGCGATCCGTGAGAGCAGCGGCCGCTCACGGAGGGCCTGCACGGATTCCCGCGCCGAGAACCGGATCGGCTGCGCCGCCGCCGCCGCGCGGAACCCGACGTGCCCGAGCGCGCAGGCGATCCCGACGACCCCGGCCAGGGCGACGGCCTGCTCCCCGCCGATCCGGTCGGCGAGGATGCCGCCGCCGAACGCGGCGAGCGCCCCGGCGGCCGCGCGGCCCATGCCGAGGACGCCGACGAACCGGCCGCGGAGGCGGGCCGGGTACATCGAGCCCCAGAGGCGGAGATGGAACGGGTTGCCCAGCGACAGGCTGAGCCAGAACACGATGGCGACCGCGACGACGACCGGCGCCGGCGGGACGAGGAAGAGGACGAGCAGCGACGCGGCGCCGAGACCGCGCGTCAGCGCAAGCTCGACGGTGGTCCGCGGCCCGAGACGGCCGGCGAAGGCCCCCAGGAGGTTGGCGACGAAGGGCGCGGCGGCGATGGCCGAGAGCCCGATCGGGGCGAGGCCGCCGCGCCGGGCGACCGTGGGGAGGATGGCGTTGACGAGGGCCATCGTGACGCCGATCCCGACGGCCACGAGGAGATCGAGGGCGAGATTCCGCCCGAGCGTGCGCCGGGACGCGGTGGCGAGCAGTGACGGCCGGAGCAACGCGGACACCTCGAAGCAGCAAGCGATTTCCCGCCTGGCCTGCGAGGTGAGCTGTCGGGCTCGGCGTGGGTTCGCCGCCGCGAGGGTTCGCGGTTCGCCCCGGAGGTGGGTCCCCCGTCCTCAGTGAGGAGGTTCGGCCGCCACGAATCCTAGCAAGGGAACGGGCTTCGGGCGGATGGGCCATTCGTCCGGGGGTCATCGCTCCTGTGCCGATGCACGGGCGACTCACGGTCGACGCCGGCACGCTCGGCATCGCGCTCGTTTGCCCGGATTCGGCTCGGTCGCGTGCGAGCCGGCCCGGATTCCGATGCGCCGGTGCATCGAGCGCCGGACGCGCTCAGTCCGGTCGCGCCGCTTCCACCGCCAGGCAGTCGGCGCACCGGCCCGTGATCGTCACGTGCGAGCGATCGACCGCGAACGATCGGCCGCCCTCCAGGAGCGTCGCGATCGCGTCCGACTCCGCGGGCGAGATCTGCCACGAGCCGCCGCACGACCGGCAGTGCAGATGGCCGTGCTCCTCGATCGGCAGGACATGGAACTCCTCCCGACCGTCCATCCCGTGGTGGTGGCTGACGTAGCCGAGCTCCTCCAGGACGTCGAGCGTCCGGTAGACCGTCGAGGGCGTCGTCGCCGGATCGATCGCCCGGCAGCGGTCGACCAGCTCCGAACCCGTCACGTGGCCGGAGGTCCGCGACAGGACGTCGACGAGCGTCCGCCGCTGCGGAGTCCAGCGCAGCCCGCTGGCGTGGAGTCGCTCCCGGACGAGATTCCAGGCGGCGTCGCGTTCCGGTCGCGGGACTGCCGCGATGTCTTGCGTCGTCATCGGCCGCCACCATACACTGACCAGACGCAACGAGTTGCAGAAACGCCGCGTTGCATCCAACGTGCCCGCGTCTGCGTACCCATCACGTCGATCGCCGCCCGAACGGAGACGAGATGCACATCCCCGACGGCTACCTGAGCCCCATCATCTCACTCGGCGCGGGCGTCGCGACCCTGCCCGTGTGGGCCGTGGCGACGCAGCGCGTGAAGCAGGTCCTCGACCACCGGACCGTGCCTCTCCTGGCGATCTTCTCGGCGCTGACGTTCACGATCATGATGTTCAACGTCCCCGTGCCCGGCGGGACCACGGCTCATGGCGTCGGGGGGACGCTCACGGCCGTGGTCCTCGGGCCCTGGGCCGCGGTCATCTCCGTCAGCGTCGCGCTGATCATCCAGGCCCTGTTCTTCGGTGACGGCGGGATCCTCGCGATCCTCATCAACTGCTTCAACATGGCGATCGTCCTGCCGTTCGTCGCCTACTGGATCTACCGCCTGGTCTCGGCCGGCTCGCCCGTGCTGTCCGGACGACGGATCGCCGGCGCCTTCATCGGCGGCTACGTGGGCATGACGGTGTCGGCTGTCTTCGTCGGCATCGAGCTCGGGATCCAGCCGCTCCTCTTCACCGACCCGAGCGGCCAGCCGCTGTACAGCCCCTACGGACTCAGCGAGGCCGTTCCCGCCATGCTCATCGCCCACATGTTCGGCGCGTCGATCGTGGAGGGCCTGATCGCCGCGCTCGGCGTGGCCTACCTCCAGCGCCGGCACCCCGAGTACCTGACCGGTCGAGCGACGATGTTCGCGGAGCCCGGGACAACGGTCGGGGCCGCCGGCCCGCGGCCGCTCTGGCAGGTCATCCTGGGCATCGTCGGGATCGCGCTCGCCGCGATCCTCGCGTTTGGTCTCGTGCTCGGCGGGGGCGACCCGGGTCGCTGGTTCGGGGCGAACTGGAGCGAGGTCGACTGGGCAGCCGTCGCGTCCATGCTGCTCGTGGTGGCGATCATCTTCGCGGTCCTCGTACCGCTCGCATGGTTCATCCTGCCCGAGCGATCCAAGCGGGTCGGGACGGCCTTCGTGGCCCTGGCGGTCATCGCGCCGCTCGGCCTGATCACCCCGGGCTTCGCCTACGGCGAAGGCAGCACGGAGGACGTGCAGGCCGCCTTCGGCTACGTGCCGCAGGGCCTCCGGGACCTGTCCAGCTTCTTCTCGGCGCCGCTTTCCGGCTACAACATCCCGCTGCCGTTCTTCGGCGACGCGAACGCGGCGCTCTGGCATGCGGCCATCGGCTACGAGATCACCGGGATCATCGGGATCCTGCTCTGCGGGGGCGTGATCTTCGGCATCGCGAGGCTGCTCGGCCGGGGGTCGGACGCGGATCTCCCGACCAAGGCGACGAGCGAGCCGGCATGACACCGGCTCGACCGCGGTCCACATGAGCCTCGCCCGGCCCGGCGTCTCGCCGCGCGACGCGAACGCCGGAATCGGCTGGGTCGAGAAGACCCTCGCCGGGATCACCGGCAACATCGAGCGGGCGATCTTCACCGAGCGCCACGCCCGGATCCCGGCCTTCCTCCAGCGGGTCGA
>DATBGP010000146.1:0-5334 GCA_036557925.1 Candidatus Limnocylindrales bacterium
CCCGGCTCCGGCCCCGGCCGCCGCCCCGGCTCCGGCCCCGGCCGCCCCCCCGGCCGCCGCCCCGGCTCCGGCTCCGGCCCCGGCCCCGGCCGCGGCTCCGGCCCCGGCCGCCGCTCCGGCCCCGGCCGCCGCTCCGGCCCCGGCCCGGGACTGCGCGTCCGAGAGCCCGTCCTTCAGCATCGTCATGCAGAACGGACAGGCGGTCGCGACCGTCGAGGCGCCCGTCTCGAGCGCCTGGCGCGTCCGTTCGGCGTTGATCCGCGTCCCGCGCGTCTCCTCCATCCACATCCGGCCGCCACCGGCGCCGCAGCAGAATCCGTTCCGGCCGCTGCGCTCCATCTCCCGGAGCTCCAGTCCCGGCACCGCGCCGAGGACGTCCCGCGGCGCCGCGATCACCGAGTTGTAGCGGGCGAGGTAGCACGAGTCGTGGTACGTCACGGAACCGGCCGCCTCCACTCCGTCCTCGGCCACCAGCAGCCGGCCGGACGCGAGCAGGCCCTGCAGATATGACGAGTGGTGGACGACGTTGAACGACCCGCCCAGCTGTCCGTACTCGTTGCCGATCGTGTTGAAGCAGTGGGGGCACGCCGTGACGATGGTCCGTTCCCCCATGCCGTAGCGGTTGAGGGTCTCGACGTTGCCACTCGCGAGGATCTGGAACACGTAGTCGTTGCCCATCCGGCGGGCCGGATCGCCCGTGCAGGACTCCTCCTGGCCCAGGATCGCGAACCGGATCCCGGCCGCGTTCAGGCACGTCGCGACCGCCCGCGCCACCCGCTTGTTCCGCTCGTCGAACGCCGCCGCGCAGCCGACCCAGTACAGGACCTCCAGCGAGTCGAGCCCGCCGGGCGACGCCGCGAGCGAGGCCACGGTCGGCACCTCGAACGGCAGCCCCTTCGTCCAGTCGGTCCGCGTGGAGGCCGGCTGGCCCCAGGGGTTGCCCTGCCCTTCCATGCCCCGGAAGGCGCCGGTCAGCTCGGACGGGAACCGCGACTCCTCCAGGACCAGGTTCCGCCGCAGCCCGACGATCTTGTCGACGTGCTCGATCAGCACCGGACAGGCCTCGACGCACGCGCCACACGTCACGCAGTCCCAGACCGCGTCGTACGGGATCGCCTCGTCGACGATCGGGGCGGCCATCCGCGCAGCCGCCGGCGTCGAATCGTCGAGACCGTACGTCTCCCGGACGATCGGGTTGTTCGGGATCAGGTCGAGCCCGTGCTCGGCCTCCACCGACATCTCCCGGATCCCCATGATGAACGCCTTGGGGTTCAGCGGCTTCCCGGTGAAGTTCGCCGGGCAGGCCTGCTGGCAGCGCCCGCATTCGGTGCAGGTGAAGCCGTCGAGCAGGTCCTTCCAGCCGAGGTCCTGGAGCGACTTCAGGCCGAACGTCACGTCCTCGCGCTCGAGGTCCATGCGCGGCAGCTCGCCCCGCGGCGCCAGCTTCCGGTACCAGATGTTCGGAAAGGCCGTCGCGATGTGGAGGTGCTTGCTGAACGGCAGGTAGATGAGGAACGCCGCGACGAGGGCGACGTGGGCCCACCACAGGATCGCGAAGACGGTCTCGAGCGTCGCCTGGGGCAGGCCGTCGATCGCACCGCCGAGGGCGTTGGAGACGAACGCGCCCGGCACCTCGCCATGGGCGGCGACCTCGAACACCTGCGCGAACAGCTCCGTCGCGACGACCCCGCCGATCATCGCGAGGATCAGGAGGGCGTCGCGGTTGTACGTCAGGCGGCGGGGCTTCGAGATCAGGCGGCGCTCGAACGCCCAGGCGATCGACACCAGCACGATGACCGCGACGACGTTCTGGAGGGCCGAGACCGCCGCCCAGATCGCGCCGTCGAGCGGGATCGAGAGGATCGCCTGGATCAGCCCGCCCGTGACGATGTTCGCCGTCCCGATCGTCAGGAGGACGAAGCCCCAGAAGATCCCGGCGTGCATCAGGCCGGCTCGCCAGTCCTTGAACATCTTCGTCTGGACGAACGCGTACTCGAGGAGCCCGGCGAAGCGGCGCGGGATGTCGCCGATGGGATTCGGCTGGGGCTGCGACGGATGTGCGGCGGCGAACACCCGGAGATGGCGGGCCATCGCGAGGACGAAGATCGCGGCGGCGCCCCAGAACACGACGAAGACGAGTGGATAGGCGGGAACGTCGACGAAGGCGGGGAACATCAGTCGGCGGCTCCTCCGGCTGGAGCCGCGTCGGCCGAGGTCGCGTCGGCCGAGGTCGCGCCGGCCGAGGTCGCGTCGGCGACGTGATCGAATGGCCCGGCCAACGTCTCGAGGGCGTGGTCGAGGACCGGCACGATCGCGTCGAGGGACTCGAGGGCGGCCTTCGGGCTGCCGGGCGTGTTCACGATCAGGGCCCGGCCGCGAACGCCGACCACCGACCGGCTGAGAGACGCAAGCGGGGTCTTCGCCCGGCCCTCCGCGCGCATCGCCTCGGCGAGGCCGGGAACCTCGTAGTCCACGACATCGAGCGTCGCCTGCGGGGTGACGTCGCGGGGGGTCAGCCCGGTGCCGCCGGTCGTGACGATCAGCGGATGGCGATCCGCGGCGGCAGTCAGTGCGGCGGCGATCCCCGACCGGTCGTCGGCGACGACCAGCCGCTCAACCGCGAAGCCGAGACCGGTCAGGCGGTTCGCGAGCGCCTCGCCGCTGGCGTCCTCCCGCGTTCCGGCGGCGCTCCGGTCACTCGCGGTCAGCACGAGCGCCGTCCGCGTCGGCGACCCGCCGGCAGCCGTCACCCGCCCGGCCCGCGCCGCTTCGTGCCGCCGATCCGGCCCGCCGCTCGAGAACCCGGGCGGTGCCGCGCCGTTCCCGCCGCATCCGCGGGCCGCTGCCACTCGCCGCTCTTGCCGCCGGTCTTCGAGACCAGCCGGACCGAGCGGATCTCGACCCCGCGCTCGACGCCCTTGACCATGTCGTAGATCGTCAGCGCGGCGACGCTCGCAGCGGTCAGCGCCTCCATCTCGACACCGGTGGGTCCGGTGGTCGCGGCCTCGGCCCGGACGCGAAGGACCCCGGCGGCGCGATCCGGCGTCACCGCCACGACCAGGTCCGTCAGGGCCAGCGGGTGGCAAAGGGGGATCAGCTCGCTCGTCCGCTTGCCGCCCATCACTCCGGCCAGCTCGGCCACGCCGAGGACGTCGCCCTTCGGGCCGCCGCCGTCGATGACCAGGCTCATCGTCTCGTCGCTCACGGCCACGGCGGCCTCGGCGACGGCTCGCCGCGCGGTCGACGGCTTGTCGGAGACGTCGACCATCCGGGGTCGCCCGGAGCGATCGACATGGGTCAGGCGGCGGCGCTCGGCTCGCGGCGCGCTGTCGTTGGGCATGGACCTAGTATCCCCGCTGGCCGCGCCGGCGACATGGCGATCAGCCGCGTCAGCCGCGTCAGCCGCGTCAGTCGCGGTCGAGCCACCACAGGTCGACCGGCGAGCCCGCCGGCAGCCCGTCGACGGACTCCGGGACGATTGCGAGGGCATCGGCCGCCGCCAGGGCGGAGAGCACGTGACTCCCCTGGCCTCGCCCGCCGCCGGCCAGCCGGACCGGCACGCGACCGCCCTCGTCGCGGACGGTCGCGCCGGACGCATCGCGCTCGGTGATGACGCGGATGAACGCCCGGCGACCGGGGCTCTTCGTGACCGCGTCGAGCAGGAGCGCCCGATCCGGGGACCGGACCAGCCGATCCGGCGGCAGCCCGTGGAGCTTCCGGATGGCCGGCCGCACGAAGAGCTCGAACGTCACGAAGCTCGAGACCGGGTTGCCCGGCAGCCCGAACAGGAGCGTCCGCTCGCCCTCACCGCGCTCCACGACGCCGAACGCGAACGGCTTGCCCGGCTGGACCGCGACCCGCCAGAGCTCCATCCGGCCGATCTCCTCGAACGCCGCGCGAACGACGTCGTAGGGCCCCACCGAGACGCCGCCCGACACGACCACGGCATCGACATCGCCCGTCCGGGCGACGCGGAGGCGGGCTCGGACGTCCTCCAAACGGTCCTTCGCGATCCCGTAGCTCAGCGCGGCCGCGCCGGACGCCTCGGCGAGAGCCGTGAGGCCGGGGCCGTTCGCGTCCGGGATCCCGGCCGGTCCCAGGTCTCGACCCGCCGCCCGGACCTCATCGCCGGTCGCGAGGATCGCGATCCGCGGACGGCGGTGGACGCGAAGCGTCTCGTTGCCGGAGCCGGAGGCCAGGGCGATCGCGGCGGGCGAGAGCAAGGTCCCGCTCCGGAGGACGGCGACGGCCTCGGGAAGGTCGTCACCGGCGCGCCGGATCGCCGTCCCGCGGGCCACCGCCTCGTGGACTAGGACCCGTGGCGGCAGCGGCCCGACGGCCTCCCGGCCGCGCGTGCCGGTCGGCGTGCCGTCGGCGTCGGCGGGCGTGGTCAGCTCGACCTGGACCACCGCATCGGCGCGGGGCGGGACCAGCGCGCCGGTCGCGATCCGGATCGCCGTGCCCAGCTCGACGGACGCCTGCGGGGCCGCCCCGGCCCGGACCTCGCCCACGACCTCGAGGATCGCGGGCGACTCCTCCGTGGCCGTCGCGACGTCCGCCGCTCGGACCGCATAGCCGTCCATCGCCGAGTTGTCCCATGGCGGGAGCGCGGTCAGGCTCATGACGTCCTCGGCCAGCACCCGCCCGAGCGCCTCGGACAGGTAGACCACCTCGGTCTCCGTCGGGCCGGACACCGCGGCGAGGACGGCCTCGCGGGCCTCCTCGACCGTGAGGAGCCGGTCGCCGATCGCGGTCACGACGGCTCCACGAGGATCGTCATCGCGTCAGATCGCCCGTCCGTTCGCCTCGGCCCGGGCATGCAGGATCGCGGCGATCGAGCGGCGGGTCAGGACGCCCCGGAGGATGTCGCCGTCGAGGACGGGCATCCCGTCGAGATGCGAGATCCGGAGCCGCTCCAGGGCATCCGTCAGCGGCGTGTCCGGGCTGGCGGTCGGCAGGTCGGCGCCGCTGACCATCACGTCCTCGGTCCGCGTCGACGGCCAGTTACGCTGCGGCACGGCCTTGATCTGCGCCGCGCCGACGATCCCCACCACGGCGTCGTCGCGGATCACGGGCAAGGCCGGCCCCACCGTCCCGTCGAGGATCGAGGAGGCGAACGTGTCGAGGGTCAGCTGCGGCGTCACGGTCTGGAGCTGCTGCTCCATCGCGTCGCCGACGCGGATCCCCTGGACCAGGTCGTCGAGGACGAGCCAGCGGTCGACCGAGCGCGAGGACGCCATCAGGAACCAGCCGACGAGCCCGATCATGATCCCGTCGACGATGTCGTCCCCGAGGATCAGCACCAGTCCGCCGATGAGGAACGCTCGACCGGTC
>DATBGP010000147.1:0-11386 GCA_036557925.1 Candidatus Limnocylindrales bacterium
AGCCGTTGCCATCGCCGCCGGTGTCGGCCGCGTTCGAGGCGCCCGTGCAGCCGTGGAGACCGGTCGACGTCGCGGCGGAAACCGTGGCCGTGGCCTGGTTGCCGTTGACGCTCGTCCAGTTCTGGAACGTGCTGCGAAGCACGTAGTACCACGTGCCGACGGCCGGCGAGTCGGTCGTGGTCACGGTCGTCCGCGGCGTGACGCTCTTGACCACCGAGTAGGGCCCGCCGGAGACGCTTCCCCGCAGGACGTCGTAGCCGGCGGCGTAGGTGTCCGGGGTCGCCGTCCAGGACAGCGAGACGGATGGCCCACCGGTCGCCCCGAGCGAGGTGGGCGGGTTCAGCGTGTCGGTCGCGAGCGATGCCGTGGACGCGTCGGAGTTGGTGAACCGGGCCAGCGAGACGCGGGCTCCACCGCTCACGGTCACGCCGCCGCCGGTCGCGGCGCCGGCCGTCGCGGGCAGGACGGCGAGCGCGAGGATCGCCGCGATCAGCCGCCGGGGTGGGCGCACGTCAGCGGATGCCGCGCGGGCGGTGGCGGATGGTCCATCGGGCGCGCTGCCTGCGGATCGCCTGGCTCCGGGCGATCTGCTCGCGGGCATTCGGGCGCGGTGATGCCGCCGGATCGGGCAGGAGCGGCGTGCGCGTGCCCGGGGCGACGAGCTGGAGGGCCATCGCGCCCGAAACCGGGAGGAGCGCCGGTGCGGCCGAGGGCGGGGTCCCGGAGCCGGCCGACCCTGCGCGGGGGGCAGGCTCGCGGGCCGGGACGGCGGCCCGGCCCGGCCCGGCGGGCACGGGCTCGAGCGACTCGAGCAGCCAGGCCACCGCGAGGAGCGTGGCCGCGAGACCGACGACGAAGATCACACCGATGGGCATCGACAGGAGGGCGAGGACGTAGCCCATCAGCGGAACCGAGACCAGAACCCGGCCGATGATCGCCGAGGCGGGGACGAGCGTCGGGTCGGGCTCGGCGTTGGCGTCGCCCTTGGTCTGGACCCATCGCCCGTCGGGGCGGTCGACGACCAGCTGGACGCGGTGGGTGAAGATCGCGTTGGCTTCCTGGATCCGCATCGAGACGACGTCGCCGACGTTCAGGGCGTCGGGCGAGACGGGCTCGACGACGATCGCGGATCCGAGCTGCAGCGCGGGCTCCATCGATCGACCGCCGACGGCGATCGTCGAGCGGCCGGTGAGCGGCACGAGCTTCCCGAGGATGACCCCGAAGAGGACGACGAGGATCAGCGCGATCAGGGCGAGGTCGACGATCCGGCGCAGCCAGATCGTGGCACCTGCGAGAGCCTTCATCGCTGTTCCTCCCGGAGCGATCGTGCGGGCCGGTCCCGGGCTGTCTGCCGTTCGGACCGGGTGACCCGGGACGCCGGGCGAGCGTCCCGCGAGGTCGGTGCGAGTGGATGACGGCCGGCCGCCTGGGCGGCCGGTGGTGGTCTCCGGCGGGACCGGGCTGCGGCCCGCCTCCCCCTCGGGCGGGCCGCAGCCGGCCGGTGCAGCCGGAGTGTTCGGGTTACGGGTTGTTGGCCGTCTGCTCGGCGTCGAACGTGAACGTCGCCGTCGTGGTCTGACCCTGGAGGCTGTTGGCCGCGCTCAGCGCGAGCGTGACGCGGAAGCACAGCGTCTCCTGTGCGCCGCCCGCGAGGGTCCGGTCCCCGGCCTGGGCACCCTGGGCGTTGCTGCCGATGGCGGTGCCGTTCAGGTTCCCGGGCCCCACGAGGGTCGTGCCGGTGAATGCCGTGCAGACCGAGCCACCGGGCGTGTCGGCCGTCTTCACGGTCAGCTGGATCGCGCTGCCGAGCGTGCCGGCCGCGGTCGTCGACATCGCATAGCGGAGAGCCGCCGTGCCGTCGTTCTTCACGACGAGGCTCTGCGTCCGGGTGTCACCCGGCATCAGGTCCGTGACCGCCGTGAACGTCGTGACGTTCGAGTTGATGTCGATCGTCCCGGTGGTGAAGGCCCATGTCGACGTGTCGCTGTCCGTGAACAGCGCCAGCGAGAGCGAGCCGGCCCCCAGCGTCAGGAGGGAGGCGAAGCCGAGGAGGGCGACAATCCCGCGACGGCGCCGGCGGCGCCGCTCGACCCGGTTGTCGACCGTGAGATCCCGATCCATGCAGATGAGTCCTTCCCCTGTGACGGTCCGCGCGTCGGCGACCTGCCGGCAGCGACGTCCGATGCACATGGCGAACCGCCGGGCAAGGACAACGCAGGCCCGAACGGGTGACGCCGTTCGAAGGGGATGAAACGGCCGAATGCATGAGGGTTCTACGGGACTACGGGACCAGCCGGAACCGTACCTTGGTCCCAGCGAGCACTGTGAGGCTCCCGCTTCGCGTGGCGGTGCGCGCCGACGATGCCCGCCGGTGCGCGCCCGCGACGGCCGCCCTGCCCCGCTCAGGCCTCCGCCGGCGGACCCTCGGCGTCGCCCGCGCGGCCCCGGCCCGCGTCGGCCAGTCGCTCGTCGTAGCGCCGGTCGCGCCAGGCGAGCGCCGCCGTCAGGCCGTCTCGCCGGACGATCACGTCGAACTCGCGGGCCGTCCCACTCATGTTCACGAACGACTGGATGTCCAGCCCCATCTCGACCGCGGCGGCGAAGCCCGCCGCGTCCATCGCCCGGTTGAGCATCAGCTTCGTGGGCGCCATCACGTCCGGGGGCACCCGGGCAAGCCGATCCGCAAGGGCGTCGACCTCGCCGGCCAGCGCATCCGCCGTGACGATCCGATTGATCAGGCCGATCCGTTCCGCCTCGGCGGCGTCGATCAGATCGCCGGTCAGGAGCAGCTCGCGGGTCTTCTTCTGGCCGATGACGAACGGCATCAGCAGCGTGACCGGCGCCGAGCCGAACCGGATCTCGGGCTCGCCGAGCCGGGTCCCGTCGGCGGCCACGATCAGGTCGCAGGCCATCGCGAGCTCGAGGCCGCCCGCGAGCGCGTAGCCGTGGACCTGGGCGATCACGGGCTTCGGGCAGGACCAGATCGCAAGCGTCGCCTCGACGTCCTTCGCGAGAACGTCGCGCCAGCCCCACGAGGTCTCGGGCGCCACCTCCGAGAGGTCGTAGCCCGAGCAGAAGGCGCGCCCCGCGCCGGCGATGGCGACAACGCGGACCCGATCGTCCGCGACGGCATCGGCGATCGCCGCCAGGAGCGCGTCCCGGAGCTCCGCCGAGATCGCGTTCAGCTTCTCCGGGCGGTTGAGGACGAGCCGGACGCCCCACGGCGTCTCCTCGCGCAGGAGGACCGGCTCCGCCACCTCAGGACGCGGCTTCGACGACGAGGGCGTCGACCGCGACGGTCGCCGCCGGGCCGGAGATCACCGGGTTCAGGTCGACCTCGAGCAGGTCGTCGTCCTCGAGCAGCGCCCGGCCGAGAGCCACGATCGTCCGGGCGACGGCGGCGCGATCGATCCCGGGCCGGCCGCGGACGCCGCCGAGGACCCGCCGGCCACGAAGCTCGTCGAGCATGTCCAGGGCCGCCTCCTCGTCCACGGGCGCCAGGCGGACGGCGACGTCGTCCAGGGCCTCGGCGAGGATCCCGCCGAGGCCGACGAGCACGATCGGGCCGAAGGATGGGTCGCGGCGTCCGCCGACGATCAGCTCCACGCCCTCGATCTGGCGCGAGACGAGGAGGCCGCGCCGGGCCGCGCCCTCGGGCAGCGGCAGCTCGAGGAGCGCCACGGCCGCGGCGGCAACGGCAGCGGCGTCGCGCAGGTCCGTCCGCACGCCGCCGACGTCGGTCTTGTGGGCGAGGCCCGTCGCGTCGACCTTCAGGACGACCGGGAAGCCGAGCCGCTCGGCGGCCAGCACGGCGTCCTCCGCGCCGGTGACCGCGACTGCCGTCGCCGCGGTCAGGCCGGCCCTGCCGAGACGCTCCAGGCTTTCGCGCTCCGGCAGCGTCCGTCCGGCCCGGGGAGTCCGCACGCCGGCCGTCCCGTCGTAACCGACGAACGGCGGGTCCGTGGCGAGTCCCGGCCATCCGGCACGGAGCGGTCCGTGCTCGAGACGGCGGTCGCGGTCCGCCTCCCAGCGGGCGACCGCGGCGATCGCCGTGAACGCCTCCACCGAGCCGCGAAGCAGTGGGATGCCACCCGCGGCGCCCAGCCGCCCGTGGATCTCCGGCGTCGGCTCGCCCGAGGTCAGCGACACGAAGACCGGCAGCAGGTCCGGGCGATCGGCGGTCACCCGCAGCAGCGGCTCCACGACCTCGAGCGCCGTCTCGACTTCGGAGGGCAGCGAGCGGTACGGGAAGTCGTGGACGAGGGCGAGGACGTCGAACGCCCCGGCCTCGGCGAAGGCCCGAAAGGCGGCGTCGTAGGCGGTCGGCGGGTCGGTGGCGCCCCACGGGTCGAGCGGGTTGCCGACGTAGCCGAGCGTCGGCAGGTCGGCGAGGAGCTGCGCCCGCGCCGCCCGCGGCACGTCCGGCAGGTCGACGCCGGTTCGGGGGGCGAGGTCGGCGATGAGCGACGCCTCCCCGGTCGAGACCGTCACGACCCCGGTCCGGCCGCGGCCGACGCGCCGGTCGAGCCGCCGGCAGCCGGCGACCAGCTCCGCGGTCTCGAGGAGCGAGTCCAGGTCGTCGCACAGGATCACCCCCGCGGCCCGGAGAGCGGCCTCGGTCGCCCGCGTCTCGCCCGCCAGCGAGCCCGAGTGGGCGACAGCCGCCAGCTGCGCCTGGCGGCTCCGGCCGACCTTCACGGCCATCACCGGCTTGCCGGCCGCCAGCGCCCGATCCGCGAGCGCCAGGAATCGCTCCGGCCGCTTGAAGCCCTCGAGGAAGAGAATGACCGCCTCGGTCTCGTCGTCGTCGATCGCGTGGGCGAGGAAGTCGCAGGCGTCCAGCACGACCTCGCTGCCACAGCCGACGATCCGGGAGAAGCCGATCCGGCTGCCCGAGTGGATGAAGGCGTCGGTCACCGATCCGGACTGGGCGATGCCAGCGACGCCGCCGCGCGGGAGCCACGGGTTCACGTCGCCGATATAGGTCGCGCTGCTCGTCGTGAGGTCGACGAGGCCCATGCAGTTCGGGCCGAGCAGCGCAATCCCGTGGCGGATCGCGATCTCGCGGACCTCGGCCTGCATCCGGGCCGCCGCCTCGCCGCCCTCCACGACGCCGCCGCCGGGGATGATCACGGCCGGGACGCCCGCGTCCGCGGCGTCCTGGACGACGGCCGCTGCCCGTAGCGGGTTGACCGCCACGAGCACGGTGTCCGGCACCTCCGGCAGCGCGGCGATCGACGGGTAGCAGGGCTGGCCGTGGAGCTCGTCGTAGCGCGGGTTCACGAACTGGCAGCGCGTCGCGCTGCCGAGGACCTCGAGGTTCGCCCGGACGGTCTCCGCGATCCCGCCCCGGACAGACGCGCCGACGACGGCGATCGAGCGCGGCGCGAAGAGGGGCCGCAGGTCGATCGGCGGGTGGGGGACCTCTGTCGGGGCCGCCGTTCCACGCTGAGGGTCGGTGGCCCTAACGAACGTTCGGTTGGTGGTCGCCATCAGCCGACGACCTTCGCGACGCCCCGCCTCTCGAGCGCCCGGGCAACGATCAGCCGCTGGATCTCCGAGGTCCCCTCCCAGATCCGGTCCACGCGGAGCTCCCGGAGGTAGCGCTCGGCGGGAAACTCGCGCATGTAGCCACGGCCGCCGAACACCTGGACGACGCGATCGGCGCAGCGCCACGCCGCCTCGGACGCGAAGAGCTTCGCGAGCGACGCCTTGGCGTGGACGACCTTGGGCTCAGCGCCGGCGTCGACGAGCGCCGCCGCTTCGCGCGTCAGGAGCCGCGCCGCCGACGCGTCCGCCGCCGAGTCCGCGAGCGGGAACGAGACCCCCTGGAAGTCGTAGATCCGCTGGCCGAACTGGACCCGCTCCGTCGCCCATTCGACCGCCAATGCGAGGAGCCGCTCCATCGCCCCGGCGCAGCGCGCCCCGATGTGGATCCGCTCCTCGACGAACCACTCGTTCGTCAGCTCGTCCGCCTGCCCCACCCCGCCGAGGATCGCGGAGGCGGGCACGCGGACGTCCTCGAGCACGAACTGCGGGTGGCGGTCGGCGAACGTGTGGGTGTAGTCGGGGTCGTGGCGCATCGACACGCCGGGCGTGTCGTAATCGACGAGGAAGAGCGTGGGCCGTGGCTCGCCGGCGGGCTCCACGACGACGCAGTGGAAGATCATGAAGTCCGTCTCGTCCGGCGGCCCGGTGACGAACCACTTCTCGCCGTTGAGGACGTAGTCGCCGGTGGCGGCGTCCCGGACCGCCGTGGATGCGAGGGTTCGGGCGTCCGAGCCGGCGTTCGGCTCCGTGATCGCGTAGCTCCCGAACCGCTCGCCGCGCATGCTCGGCTCGAGGTAGCGGCGCCGCTGCTCCGCGTCGGCGTGGATCAAGGCGTTGTAGGCGCCCGGGATGAACGACCAGAGGCCGCCGGTGGCCTGGCCGAGCTGCTCGTGGACGACGACCTGGTCGAGCGCCGACCAACCCTGGCCACCGAGCTCGGGCGGGAACGATCCGCCGACCAGGCCGGCATCGATCGCCGCGCGCTTCAGACTGTCCCGGGTCGCCGCGGGGAGCCGCCCGCCCGATCGCTCGAACTCCGCCTCGAGCGGTTGGAGGCAGTCGAGAACGTACGAGCGGGCACGGGCCTGGAGCTCCACCTGGGCCGGCGTGAGTGAGAGGTCCACGGCCCGAGGATGCCCGGCCCTTCTCCACGCCGCGCCCCGCGTCCCGGTTCGCGCGACGGCTCGCTGCCGACCGGATCTCGTCGCTCGGAGCACGCCGGATTTCCGTGGGGCGGTCACCGCAGACGAGCCGCCGGAACCCTGCCCGACGGGCCCGCCCGGCGAGAGATCCAGCCGGATCCGGCGTCGATCGAGCCGGGGCCCGAGCAGCAGGCGCTCGCCGAGCGAGAATCGCGGCGCGCGCTGCGAACGCGCAGTCAGACGCGCAGGATCCGCCGGCGCTCCTCGAACTCGGCCGCATCGATCTCGCCGCGGGCGTAGCGCTCGCGGAGAACGGCCAGCGCGCTGTCTTCGCCGCGATCGGCGCCGGGCTGGTACCGGTCGTTCCGGTTCGCCCGCAGCAGCCAGCGAATGCCGAGGGCGATCAGCACGACCAGCCCGCCCCAGATCAGAATGTTGATCGCGACGACGAGCAGCCAGACGAACCAGAACTCACCGCCGCCGAAGAAGCCCGGCATCTCCCCTCCTCCGATCGGTCAGCCGGGCCAGGCGAGGACCATGATCCGGATCTCCGTCATGTCCTCGATCGCCCAGCGCAGGCCCTCCCGGCCCAGGCCGGAATCCTTCACGCCGCCGTACGGCATGTGGTCGATCCGGTACGTCGGAACGTCGTTGACGATCACGCCGCCGACCTCGAGGCCGTGGAACGCCTTCCAGGCGTGATCGAGATCGTTCGTGAAGATCCCGGTCTGGAGCCCGAAGAAGGAGTCGTTGACCCGGCCGATCGCGTCGTCGATCTCGCGGAACCTGAACGCGACCACGAGCGGGGCGAACGCCTCGTTCGAGCAGACCGCCGCGGTCGTCGGGACGTCGGTCAGGATCGTCGGCGGGAAGAAGGTTCCATCCGCCTTGCCACCCAGCAGGGCCGTGCCGCCGGCCGCGAGCGCCTCGTCGACCCAGCGCTGGGTCCGGGACGCCGCGTGCTCGTCGACCATCGGGCCGACGTCCGTCTGCGGATCGAGCGGATCGCCGACCTTCAGCGCCTTCGCGCCCTCGACGAACTTCGCCATGAACGGGTCCCAGACGTCCTCGTGGACGAACATCCGCTGGACGCTGATGCAGACCTGGCCGGCGTACGAGAAGGCGCCGACGAGCGTCCGCCGGACCGCCCAGTCGAGATCGGCAGTCTTGTCGACGATCACGCCCGCATTGCCGCCGAGCTCGAGGACGACCTTCTTCTTCCCTGCCCGCTCCTTCATCCGCCAGCCGACGGATGGGCTGCCGGTGAACGAGAGGAGCTTGAACCGATCGTCGGAGACCATCCGGTCGCCCAGCTCCCGGCTCATCGGGAGGACGCTGACGGAGCCCGCCGGCGCCCCGGCCTCCTCGATGATCTCGGCCACGGTCAGCATCACCAGGGGGTCCTTGGACGGCGGCTTGAGGACGATTGGGTTGCCGCTCGCGATCGCCGGGCTGACCTTGTGGGCCGCCAGGTTCAGCGGGAAATTGAACGGGCTGATGCCGGCGATCGGGCCGATCGGGAACCGGCGCGTGATCCCGACCCGGCCCTTCGACGCCGGCATCAGGTCGAGCGGGATCGTCTCGCCGACCATCCGCTCCGCCTCCTCGGCGCCGAGCCGGAAGGTGATGACCGCGCGGTCGACCTCGACGAGGGCGTCGCGGATGGGCTTGCCCGCCTCGGTCGCGAGCAGCTTGCCCAGCTCCTCGCGCCGCGCCTTGATCCCGGCGCTGATGTTCCGGAGGATCGCGCCGCGCTCGTAGGCCGGCAGCGTGCGGGTGACCTCGAACGCGGCGACGGCGGCCTGGACGGCTTCCTCGTACTGGGCCTCGGTCGCGTGGAACGTGGAGCCGGCGGGGTTGTCGGGATCGGCGGGATTGGCGACGACGAGCGGGTCGTCGGACTCGACCCACTTGCCGGCCAGGAAGATCGGATGTGGCTTGGCGCCGGTCACGGCGGTCATGCGGTGCTCCTGCGTTCGGGTCCTCGTGCCATTCTAGTCGTGGGCCCCGTGCGGCCCGCCACGATCCATCCCCGGAGGTCCCCATGGCAGCGACGCGTCGCCGATCGAACCGCTCGCTCGCCGACGCCCTGCGCGTCGCGCCGGGCTCCCGGGTCCGGCTCGCCGACGTCGACGCCGGCGAGACACATGGCCGGACGAAGGCGAAGGCGACCGGCGAGCTCCAGCACGGCCTCGACCGCCTGACCGACCTGCAGGACCGGCTGTGGGCGGAGGCGAAGCACCCGATCCTCATCGTCCTCCAGGGCATCGACGCGGCCGGCAAGGACGGCACGGTCCGGCACGTGATGACCGCGTTCAACCCGATGGGCTGCCTCGTCACGTCCTGGAAGGCGCCGACGGCCGTCGAGCTCGCCCACGACTATCTGTGGCGGATCCACCAGCGGACCCCGGGCAAGGGCGAGATCTCGATCTTCAACCGCTCCCACTACGAGGACGTCCTCGTCGTCCGGATCCACGAGCTCGTCCCGAAGGAGCGCTGGGCGAAGCGATACGACCACATCAACGCCTTCGAACGGCTCCTCGTCGACGAGGGCACGACGGTCCTGAAGTTCTTCCTGTACATCGATCCGGACGAGCAGAAGCAGCGGTTCCAGGATCGGCTCGACGACCCGTCGAAGCAGTGGAAGTTCCGCCTCGGCGACCTCGAGGAGCGGAAGCTCTGGGACTCCTACATCGCGGCGTACGAGGACATGCTCGAGCGCTGCTCGACGGAGGCGGCGCCGTGGTACCTGGTCCCCTCGAACAAGAAGTGGTTCCGGAACCTGGCCGTCGCGGACATCGTGGGCGACACCCTGGAGGCCCTCGACCCCCGCTACCCGACTTCGCCGGACGACCTCACGGGCGTCGTCGTCGAGTAGGCCGGCGATTGCGCCGCCGACCGGGCCGAATGCCCACCGGACGAACGCAACGTAGGCTTCCCGACCCGGCCCGGCCCGTCTCTGGGCCCCGATCTGGGCCCGGACGAAGCGGCTCCACGCTCGACGAGACCGGCCGGCGAGGCGTCGCGGGGTCCGGCCGGCCGGCCGCTGCCTGCCGAACGCTCCCGGGGTGGGCATCCGGCCAACTCGGTTGTCACGAGCTGCCGCGCCGGCCCGCAGGATCTGCCCAGACAGTCATCGGCAGACTGTTTGCGTGACTCGACCCCCGTTGGGAGGCCGGAACGTGGCGCCGCTCGCCCCGGACCCTGCGGAGGGGCGGCCGAACCGCCCCACGCGACCCGACGGCGGCGACGAGAGGTTCGCGAACAGTCCCCGGGTGACTGTCTGAGCGGATTCGCGAAGCGACGACGAAGCTACTTCTTCCCGAACAGCGTCCCGAAGATCCCCCGGAGGAGGTCCTGGCCGGCCCGCGAGCTGACCACCTTGCCCGCCTGGCGCATGCCCGTCTCGAGCATCCGATCGCGCGCCCGGGCGTCCGCGCGGGCCTGACGCTCCTGCGCCGCGCGAGCCTTCTCGGCCGCTCGCTGCGCGGCGGCCATCTCCTTCGCCTGGCGCTTGATCTCGCGCTCCTGCTCGGCCGCCGTCATCGTGTTGAGCCCGCCGGCCGTCGTCGCGGGCACCCCGGCGGCCATCGCGCCCTGGGCGGCGGCATCGGCGGCCGCCTGCTTCGCCGCGGTGAGCCGGGCTGTGATCAGCTCGTGGGCGCTCTCGCGATCGATCGTCTGGCCGTACTTCGCCCGGAGCGACGCGATCGCGATCCGCGCCTGGAGATCCGCGTCCGGCAGCGCCGCCATCAGCGAGTCCGGCGGGAGGAGGCGCGTCGCCGCGAGGGGCGTCGGGGCGCCGCGGGGCGAAAGGACGGTGACCAGCGCCTCGCCGGTTCCAAGCGAGGTGATCGTCTGCTCGACCTCGTAGAACGTGGTCATCGGAAACGTCCGGGCCGTCTTCTTCAGGGCGTCGGCATCCTCGGGCGTGAAGGCCCGCAGCGCGTGCTGGACGCGGTTCCCGAGCTGGGCGAGGATCGGCGACGGGACGTCGGTCGGGGCCTGGGTCACGAAATAGATCCCGACGCCCTTCGACCGGATGAGCCGGGCCGTCCGCTCCACCTGGTCGAGGAGCGCCTCGGACGCATCGTCGAACAGCAGGTGGGCCTCGTCGAAGAAGAAGCAGAGCTTCGGCTTCGGCAGGTCGCCGACCTCGGGCAGCGTCTCGTACAGCTGGGCGAGCATCCAGAGCATGAACGTGGAGAACAGGCGGGGCTTGTCCATCACGTCGCGGAGCTCGAGGATCGACACGATCCCGGCCCCGTCGGGCGTGATCCGGATCAGGTCGGCGACGTCGAACTCGGGCTCGCCGAAGAACACGTCCGCGCCCTCCTGCTCGAGGACCACGAGGCTCCGGAGCAGGACGCCGACCGACGTCGGCGACATCCCGCCGTAGTCGGCCAGGGCGGCCTTTCCCTCGTCCGACGAGAGGAACTTCAGGGTCGTCGCGAGGTCCTTCAGATCGAGGAGCGGCAGATCGTTGTCGTCGCAGTACTTGAAGACGAGCGCGAGGATCGAGGTCTGCGTCTCGTTGAGGTCGAGAACCTTGCCGAGGAGCAGCGGCCCGAAGCTGTGGACGGTCGCCCGCACCTGGGCGCCGAGCACGCCGGTGAGCGACAGGAACTCGACCGGATGGCCGGACGGCTCGAACGTCCACGCGAGCGACTGGGCTCGCTCGACGACCTTCGGGT
>DATBGP010000148.1:0-3687 GCA_036557925.1 Candidatus Limnocylindrales bacterium
AGGCGATCAACCTCCACCGCGACATGCCGAAGAGCCAGGCCCGGGCGCGCGCGGTCGAGATGCTCGCGGCGGTCGGCATCCCGAGCCCGGCCGAGCGGATGTCGAACTACCCGCACGAGATGTCGGGCGGCATGCGCCAGCGCGTGATGATCGCGATGGCGCTGATCAACAACCCGCGCGTCCTGATCGCGGACGAGCCGACGACCGCGCTCGACGTGACGATCCAGGCCCAGATCCTCGAGCTCCTGAAGTCGATCCAGGAGCGGACCGACTCGGCGCTCATGCTGATCACCCACGACCTCGGCGTCGTCGCCGAGATGGTCGAGGACGTGATCGTCATGTACTCCGGCCAGATCGTGGAGCAGGGAACGGTCGACGAAGTCCTCCTCGACCCGCGCGCGCCGTACACGATGGGCCTGCTCGAATCGATCCCGACCGTCGACAAGCGCGGCGGCCGGCTCTCGGCGATCAAGGGCACGGTGCCGTCACCGTTCAACCTCCCGCCGGCCTGCCGATTCGAGCCTCGCTGTCCGTATCGCTGGGAGCTCTGCCGGGAGCAGCCGCCGGAGCTCTATCGTGCGGGCGGCCCGGGACAGTCGGCGCGCTGCCTGCTCCACACCCCTCAGGGGGAGAGCCGCTGGCCCGCGGCGCTCCAGCATCATCGGGACGCGTTGAACCTGACGCCGTCGGAGGGCTGAGTGATCGAACGCAACACGGATCCCCGGGACGCCGCGGTCGAGGCCGATGCGGAGGGCGGCCTCGCGGCACCGGAGGGTGAGGCCGCTCGCCTCGCGGAGGCCGCGGCCGATGCCGGGTCCGCAACGACCGCTCCTGCCGGCGGCGAGGCTGCCGCCGAGGCCGCCGCCGACGCCGTGGAAGCGGCCGAGGCCACCTACGACGCGACCGTGGAGACGGAGGCGCCGCCGCTGAGCCCATCGCCCGCCGGACCGCTGTTCGATCCGGATGCCGCGGCCCTGCCGCTCGCCGTCCCCGAGGCGCCCGCGCCGGCCGTCGCGGAGGCGGCACTCCTCGACGTGATCGGCCTGAAGAAGCACTTCCCGATCGTCGGCGGCGTCCTCCGCCGCCAGATCGGCACCGTCTACGCCGTCGACGGGGTCGACTTCAGCGTGAACGCCGGCGAGATCTTCAGCCTCGTCGGCGAGTCCGGCTGCGGCAAGACGACGCTCGGCCGGTCGATCCTCCGCCTGACCGAGCCGACCGCCGGCAAGGTCCTGTTCGGCGGCAAGGACGTCACGACGATGAGCCAGGACGAGCTCCGGCCGATGCGGCGCCGGATGCAGATCATCTTCCAGGACCCGTTCGGATCCCTGAACCCGCGGATGCCCATCAGCGACATCATCGGCGAGGGCCTGCTCGCCCAGGGGGTGAAGAACCGCAAGGCCCGCGACAAGAAGGTCGAGGACTCGCTGGAGGTGGTGGGTCTCCGCCGCGACTACACCCGCCGCTACCCGCACGAGTTCTCCGGTGGCCAGCGGCAGCGGATCGGCGTGGCCCGGGCACTGGCCCTGGAGCCCGAGTTCATCGTCTGCGACGAGCCCGTCTCGGCGCTCGACGTCTCGATCCAGAGCCAGGTCCTGAATCTGCTGCTCGACCTCCGCCGCGACTTCAAGCTGACCTACCTGTTCATCAGCCACAACCTCTCGGTGATCCAGTACTTCAGCGACCGGGTCGGGGTGATGTACCTCGGGCGGATCGTGGAGCTGGGCCGCGTCGAGGACCTCTATCGCGACCCGCGCCATCCGTACACGATCGCGCTCCTGTCGGCGATCCCGGACCCGGATCCGCGGCGCCGCCGCAAGCGCCTCGTCCTGAAGGGCGACGTCCCGTCCCCGGCGGCGCCGCCGTCGGGCTGCCGGTTCCACACGCGCTGCTGGCTCCGGGAGCGGCTCGGCAACCCCGAACGCTGCTCGACCGAGGACCCGGCCCTCCGGCCGATCGCGCCCGGCCACACCACGGCCTGCCACTTCGCCGAGGAGATCAGCGGCGCGACGGTGAGCCAGGCGGTCCAGCAGCAGTCCGCGGTCGACACGGCCGTCGCCGATCCGGCGTGATCCCCGGCCCGACCCCGGGTCGGCCCCGCGAGCGAGCGATGACGGCCCGGCACCCTGATCGAACCCCGCGCGTCCGCGCCGCGTTCACGGTGATGCTCGTGACGCTGCTGCTCGTCGCGTTGGGCTGCGCCACGCAGGCCCCGTCCGGCTCGGCGCCGTCCGCCGCGTCCCCCGCCGCCGGATCGTCCGGCGACGCGACCGGATCCGGCGGGCCGCGGCCGTCTGCCACGCCCTGGCCCCGCGACGCCGTCACGGCGATCACGGCGCTGGGCGCGGGCGACTCGGAGATCGCCAAGGCCGTCGCCGACTTCTCGGAGGCGACCGCGGCCGAGGACCTGACGCGGATGCGCGGTGCGGCGATCGGCCTGGACAACCTCGTGAAGGGCCTCACGGCCGACGTCGACCGGATCGCCGCCTACGAGCCGATGGCCGGCCTCGCGGTGAAGTACCGCGCCGCCTTCGGCCCGATGTCGACGGGCAGCCAGGCGCTCGTGAAGGCGCTCGATGCCGGCGACGCGAACGGGATCACCGCGGCCATCCAGCAGATCACCGACGGCTTCGTGGCCTACGGCGCGGTCCGCCAGGAGCTCGACGACTGGGTGGGCCAGCTGCCGGACCAGCAGCACTTCTACGTGGGCTGAGCCCTCGCCTCGGCTCCCGCGGGCCCGGCGGCCGCGATGCCGGCGTCCGGGCCCCGCGCGCCCGCGATGCCGGCGCCGGCCGCGGCGCCCCGGAAGTGGCAGGCCACGAAGTGGTCGTTCCCGGCATCCAGGAGCGGCGGCTCGTCCGTCGTGCAGATCTCCGGTCCGCCGAGCTCGGCCCGGAGCTGGCAGCGCGGGTTGAAATGGCAGCCCTTCGGCGGATTGACCGGTGAGGGCACGTCGCCGCGGAGGATGATCCGCTTCCGCCGGATCTCCGGATCGGGCACCGGGATCGCCGACATCAGCGCCTGGGTGTACGGATGCTCCGGCGAGCGGAACATCTCGCGCCGGTCGGCGAGCTCGGCGACCTTGCCGAGGTACATCACCGCGACCCGGTCGCTGATGTGCTCGACGACGCCCATGTTGTGGGCGATGAACAGGTAGGTCAGGCCGAGCTCGCGCTGGAGCGCCTTGAGCTCGTTCAGGACCTGGGCCTGGATCGAGACGTCGAGGGCGGACACGGGCTCGTCGCAGACGACGAGGTCCGGCTCGAGGATCAGCGCCCGGGCGATCCCGATCCGCTGGCGCTGGCCGCCGGAGAACTCGTGCGGGTAGCGGCGGTAGTGATACGGCGCGAGGCCGACGAGATCCATGATCCCCTCGACCTTCCGCCGGCGTTGGGCCGCGGTCCCCAGGCCGTGGATCCGGAGACCCTCGCCGATGCTGTCGCCGATCGGCGTCCGTGGGTCCAGGGAGGCATAGGGGTCCTGGAAGATGATCTGGATCCGGCGCCGGTAGGGCTTGAGCGCGGAGCCCTTGATCGAGGCGATGTCCACGCCGTCGAAGAAGATCGACCCCGACGTCGGGTCGAGGAGCCGGAGCAGGAGCCGACCGACCGTCGTCTTGCCGCAGCCGGACTCGCCGACGAGCCCGAGCGTCTCCCCGCGCCGGATCGTGAAGCTCACGCCGTCGAC
>DATBGP010000149.1:0-1583 GCA_036557925.1 Candidatus Limnocylindrales bacterium
ATCGAGGAGGCCCGGGCCGACGATCGGCCGAGCCTGATCGCGGTCCGGACCCACATCGGGTTCGGCAGCCCGAACCGGCAGGACACCCAGAAGGCCCACGGCCAGCCCCTCGGCGCGGACGAGGTCCGCCTGACGAAAGAGGCCTACGGCTGGGACCCGGACAGGACGTTCTACGTGCCGGACGAGGCGCGCGAGCTGTTCCGTCGGGCCGTGCCCGCCGGCGAGGACCTCGTCGAGGCCTGGGACGACGCGTTCGCGCGCTACGAATCCGCCGATCCGGCGCTCGCCCGGGAGTTCCGGCGCCGGGTGATCGACCGGCAGCTGCCGAAGGGCTGGGACGCCGGCCTGAAGACCTACGCGGTGGGCGAGGAGATCGCGACCCGGAACGCGAGCCAGGAGGCCATCCAGGCGCTCGCGGGGCCGCTGCCGGAGCTGTTCGGCGGCGCGGCGGACCTCTCGGAGTCGAACCTGACCGACGTCAAGGGCGCCGACTCGTTCGAGGCGGACGACCCCGGGCGCAACCTCCGCTTCGGCGTCCGTGAGCACGCCATGGGCGGGATCGGCAACGGCCTGGCCTACCACGGCGGATTCATTCCGTACGTCGGCACGTTCCTGACGTTCAGCGACTACATGCGCGGCTCGGTCCGGCTCGCGGCGCTGAGCGGATTGCACGTCGTCTACGTCTGGACGCACGACTCGGTCGGGCTCGGCGAGGACGGTCCGACCCACCAGCCGATCGAGCACTACGCGGCGCTCCGGGCGATGCCAAACCTCTGGTTCATGCGGCCGGGCGATGCGAACGAGACCGCGGCGGCCTGGGCCGTGGCCCTGGAGCGCGGCGCGGAGAACCCGTCCGGGCCCGTCGCCCTGTCGCTGACGCGGCAGAAGCTGCCGACGCTCGCGGGGACCGGCGAGAAGGCCCGCGATGGCGTCCGGCGGGGCGGCTACGTCCTGCGCGAGGCATCCGGCGGCTCGCCCCGGATCGTCCTGATCGGGACCGGCTCGGAGCTCCAGCTCGCGTTCGGCGCGGCGGAGGCGCTGGAGCGCGACGGCGTGCCGGCCCGGGTCGTGTCACTGCCCTGCTGGGAGCTCTTCGAGCGCCAGGACGCCGCGTACCGCGACGCCGTGATCCCGCCGGACGTCCTCGCCCGCGTGTCGGTCGAGGCCGGCGTCTCGCTGGGATGGGATCGCTGGGTGGGCGACGACGGCGCGATCGTCGGGCTCGACCACTACGGCGCCTCGGCGCCCGCGGGCACGATCTTCGAACGGTTCGGGTTCACCGTCGACCGCGTCGTCGGCGTCGCCCGCGGCGTCCTCGACGGGGCGGTCCGTGGCCCGCTCCCGACGCTCGAGCCGGGCCACCTGCCCGCGCCACGCGGCGGCCATCCGAGCCTCGGCCACGGCGATCCCGGCGTGGATCGCGACGGCGGCTCGGACCCGGGCCACAGCTGATGCGGGTCGCCTTCGCCGCGGACCACGCCGGCGCCGCGCTCAAGGACGAGTTGGTGCGGCGGCTGGCCGGATCCGGCCTGGGTCACGACCCGATCGACCTCGGCGGCGACGGCTCCGACCCGAACGACGAC
>DATBGP010000150.1:0-5314 GCA_036557925.1 Candidatus Limnocylindrales bacterium
GATCCGGTGGCGCCGATTGCGCGTCCCGGCACCGTCGAAGGCGTAGCCCGTCATCCCGACGAACGTGACGCCGACCAGGTGCGCGTTCGGGAGCGAGCCGAACACGGACTGGATCGTGGGCATCGCGGCGTTGACCACGTCGCCCGCGACGAAGTGCGTCGTCGTCCCATCGTCGGCGTGGAGCCACGGCGTGAGCGTCGACGCCTTCGCGTCGCCGCGGCGCCAGAAGGCCACGCCGTTCTCGAAGTCCTGGAACCGGTTCGTGCTCCGATCGGCTGCCGGCGTCGAGGCCGGCCCGTTCAGGATCACCGAGATCAGGCCGGGATCGAGCGTCCCGATGATCTCCCCGACCGGCACGCCGGTGAGGGCCCCGCTGGCGAGGCCCGACGCGCTCAGGACGGTGTCGAACGTCCCGTTGGCCACCGTGGTCGCGACGGCCGTCGTGGCCGCCGCCGCGGTCGACGAGCGGCGTCGCGTGCTGGACGTCGCGGCCGGCGGAGCGGTGACCGTGGACACGGCGGGGATCGCCGCGAGGGACGCGGTCCGTTCCAGGGCGTCGATGCGCCGGGCGACCATCGTCTCCGGGCTCGTGTTCACGACGCTCGGATCGACGCCGGTCGTCACGGCGGACTCCGGCAGCTTCACGAGGTCGAACGGGACGTCGACGATCGGCTTGCGGCGATGCTCCGGATGGACGTTGCCGATCCGCCTGTCGGGGATCAGCTCGTCGGTCAGGGGATAGCCGAGCGGCCCGCGCTCCCAGCCCCCGCCGGCCCAGAGGTCGCGGATCAGGCCGTGGACCTCGTGGGCGCCCGTGGCGGGCGTCCAGTAGATCGAGCCCGCCTCGAAGTGGTTGAACCGGCCGACGCCGTCGGAAGTGCCCGTCTCGTCGGTCGTGGGATAGCCCAGGATGCTGCCCTCGTCGCCGAGCGCGTCGTAGCGGTCGCGGATGGCTCCGTGGACCTCGTGGGTCGCGTTCTGCGAGAGGACGATGCCGGAGACGTCGATCCCTCCCACCGCGGAGACGGACGTGCCCAGGCGGGCTGCATCGGCTGCCGTCAGGACGGCGGCGGTCGTGCCTCCGCTCAGCGACGCGGCGGTGGCTGCGGTGGCCGCCACGGTCGCGGGACGGACCGTCGCGCTCATCACGTCCGCGGCGACGGCGTCGGTGGCGGCCGCGCGGGACCGGGCCCGCGTCTTCGGGCCGGTCGCCGGCGGGGCGATGGCGGCCCCGCCGCCATTCCCGCCGTGGCCGCCGGGGGCGCCGTTGCCTCCGTTCCCGCCGCCGTTGGTCCCGCCGGCACCGGCGCCGGTGAGGTCGGCGACGAGCATCGGCGAGGTCGCCGAAACGACCGCACCGACGGTCGTGAGCTTCCGCCAGTCCGGGAAGGTCAGGATCGTCGCGCCCTGGAAGCGCTGTCGCGCGCCGCGGCTTGCCGGGTCGTCCCCGGCCTCCTGGTCGGTCATCGGGAAGCCGACGAAGCCGGCCTCGCCCCCGAGCGACCGCCACTTGGCGAGGATCGGGCCGTGGACCTCGTGAGCCCCGGTCGCGAACGCGAAGTAGATGGCGCCGTGCTGGTACTCGCGGAACCATCCGGCGCCGTTCGGCGTGGCCGCGACGGCCGTGGTCGTCGCCCCGAGGATCCCGGACGCCCCGCCGAGGGCCTGGTACTTCGCATCGATCAGGTAGGCGGCAAGGTGGTCGTCGCCGCCCACGCCGATGATCACGCTCGAGAGATCGACGAGGACGTCGGAGGCCTTGGCCTTGGCGGCGATGGCCTTGAACGCCGCGCCCTCGTCGTCGACGACGCCGTCGTGGATCAGGGAGACGCCGCTGTCCAGGAGCTCGGCGGCGGTGAAGGTGGGCATGGCCGGATCGTCGAGACGTTCCTGGAGATCGGCCATGGTGAGCGGCGGCTCGGCCACCAGCTCGGCAGCGGACAGCGGCACCGCGATCGGTGCGATCAGGTCCCCGGGCATCGGATCACCCCCAAGTGGCGACCCGTCGGACGCCTGTGTGGCGTCGTCCCCACCGGGCCGGCCGTCCGCGATGGGGGATCCGGTCAGGATGCCGACGGCGTGTCGTCGGCGGCCCCCCGTCGTGACCCGTCGACTGTCCGACCGACCGCGGCGAAGGTCAAGACGGCGAGCCGACACCTGGGGCGTCGGCGGGTTGCCGTCCGCCGCACGATCCGGCCGCCGGGTACGCTTCGGGGATGACCACGATCGACGCTCGTCGCGCCACGCTCCTGCCCGCGCAGGTCGACGGCCTCGGCGACATGGCGTCCGAGGACTTCCGGGCCGCCGCCCACCGGGTCGTCGACCAGATGGCCGACTACCTCGCGAGCGTCGAGACGTTCCCGGTCCTGCCCGCGATCGCCCCGGGCTCGGTCGCCGAGCGGCTGCCGCCGGCGCCTCCGACGTCGCCGGAGGACCTGGACGCGATCCTCGCCGACTATCACGGGATCGTCGAGGCGAATGCGACCCATTGGCAGCACCCCGGGTTCTTCGCGTACTTCGCGTCGACGGCCTCGGGGCCCGGGATCCTCGGCGAGATGCTGGTCGCGGCGCTCGGCCAGAACCCGATGCTCTGGCGGACGTCACCGAGCGGGACGGAGCTCGAGCAGGTCGTCGTCGACTGGCTCCGGCAGGCCCTGGGCCTGCCCGAGGGCTTCGACGGCCTCCTGACGGACACCGCTTCGACCTCGTCGCTCATCGCCCTGGCCGCGGCCCGCCAGGCCGCCGGCATCGACGCCGCGGCCGCGGGGCTCGCCGGGCGTCCGGACGTGCCCGCGCTCCGCGTCTACGCGTCCGAGGAGGCCCATTCGTCGATCGACAAGGCGTGCATGACGCTGGGGCTGGGCCGGTCGTCGCTGGTCCGCGTCCCCACGAACGATCGCTTCGAGCTGCGGGTGGACGCCCTCCGCGAGGCGATCGCGGCCGACCGAGCGGCCGATCGCCGTCCGATCGCCGTCGTCGCGACCGTGGGCACGACCTCCTCGACGTCGGCCGACCCGGTGGCCTCGATCGCGGACGTCGCCGCGGCCGAGGGGCTGTGGCTGCACGTCGACGCGGCCTACGCCGGCGCGGTCGCGATCGATCCGGGGCTGCGGGGCCCGTTCGCCGGCTGGGAGCGGGCCGATTCGATCGTCGTGAACCCGCACAAGTGGCTGTGGACCCCGGTCGACGCCTCGCTGCTGCTCAGCCGCCGCCTGGACGTGGTGCGCGACGCGTTCAGCCTCGTGCCGGAGTACCTGCGGACGGTCGACTCCGTCGGCGATGGGACCGAGCGCAACTTCAACGAGTACACGCCCCAGCTGGGGCGACGCTTCCGGGCGCTGAAGCTCTGGCTGATCCTCCGCTGGTTCGGCGTGGATGGGCTGCGCCGGCGGATCCGCCACCACCTCGACCTGGCGCGTGAGCTCGCCGGCTGGATCGACGACGAGCCCGACTGGAACCGCCTCGCGCCCGTGCCCTTCTCGACCGTGTGCTTCCGGCACGTGCCGCCGGACCTCGTCGGCGAGGAGGGGGCGATCGACGCCCACAACGCCGCGATCATGGATGCGGTGAACCGCTCCGGCGAGGCGTTCCTCAGCCACACGAAGCTCCGCGGCCGGTTCACGATCCGCCTCGCGATCGGCAACCTGCGGACGGAACGGCGGCACGTGGCTCGAGCCTGGGAGCTCCTGCAGGCGGCCGCCGAAGAGGTCCGGAAGCCATGACCGACACCGACCCGATCACGGTCCTGTACTTCTACCGGACGCGCTGGGGCGCCCACGACGAGTTCGTCGCGCTGTTCCGGAAGAACCACTGGCCGATCCTCCGGGACCAGCTCACGGAGGGACGCTTCACGGCGGTCGAGATGTCGACGCCGCGGTTCCACGGCGACGGCCGGGCCGACTGGGACGTGCTCGTCTCGATCACGTACCGCGACTGGATGGCGATGGAGGCCCACAGCGAGGCCGAGATCGCCGCCCGGCTCTTCCCGGACCAGGAGACCTACCGGCGCGAGGAGCAGCGCCGCTTCGAGCTCCTCGAAGCACACTGGGACGTGCCGCTGGAGCGACGCCCGCTGGACTAGCCGGCACGCGGCACCACGCGCCCGCCCGCCCGCGGGCGCCACCGGCCCGCCCGCGGGGCGCCACGGGCGCGCTTCGCCGGTCAGCCGGCGGCGGCTCCGGCCGGCGTCTTGCCCTGCCCGCCCGGCATCGCCCCGAGCTGCTTCATCAGGCCCATCTGATCCATCTGGTGCCAGTGCTCCGCGACCTTGCCGTCGCGGATGACGAACCAGTGGATCTCCTCGATGGAGTAGTGCTTGCCGCTCGGCGGCAGGCCCATGAACTCGCCAACCTGCGTCGCCCCGGTCGTGAGACGGGCCGCGACGCGGTCGCCCTCCGCGATGAGGTCGTCGATCGTGAACTGCGGATCGGCGAGACCGCTGGAGGTGCGGTCGATCGCGGCCTTCAGGTCGTCCCTGGGATGCCCCGTCGAGGGCCAGGTGTGGGCGACGAAGTCGTCGGCGAGGAGCTCGTCCACGCTGTCCTTGCGGCCCTGGACGAAGACCTCGTCGATGAAGCGACGGACGAGGGCCTTGTTCTGCTCGGTCGTCATGGGGTGCCTCCCTGCGGATCGTCCGATCGTGCGATCCGAGAGGTGACACGGGCATCGACCGCCGACGCCCGGGGATCGCAGGCTTGCACCAGCCTGGCCGCCACCCGGCATGGCATCATCGCCGCATCACCCGCTACGGAGGACTGACCCGGCCGTGCCGCCGATCGGAGAGCTGACGAGGATCGAGCAGGTCCACCTGAACCGCCTCGACCACCAGGGGATCTTCACCACGGGCCTGCTGCTCGAGGTGAGCGAGACCCCCACGCGGCGGCAGACGCTCGCGGACCAGGTCGGCGCCACGACGAACGACGTCCTGATGTGGCGCGACGAAGCCCTGATGCTGAACCTCGCGAGCTTCGGGCCGGACGACCACCAGCTCCTGATGCAATCCGGGATCGAGGGCCTCCACGACATCCTGGGGCTCGATCTCGACACGTTCCGCGAGCGGCTCCGGCGCGGCGCCGACGAGCTGAAGCTGGAGATGCCGCCGGACCTGACGATCCACGGCTGGTGGCAGCAGGCCCGGACGCTCGAGGACTGACCGGCCGAACGCGGCGGGTCGATCGGCGCGCTCCGCGAGGGCCCCGGACTACCATGCGGCGGTGACACGCGCCCTTGCCGAACGGATCGCGAGCCTGGTGACGGCCGTCGCGGCCGCGATCGTGGTGATCGCGATCGCGATCCTGCCCTTCCTCACACCCGC
>DATBGP010000151.1:0-5660 GCA_036557925.1 Candidatus Limnocylindrales bacterium
TGATGCCCTTGACCTTGATGTCCATCTGGAGGGCGGTGATGCCCTCCCGGGTGCCGGTGACCTTGAAGTCCATGTCACCGAACGCGTCCTCCTTGCCGAGGATGTCGGTGAGGACCGCGAAGGAGCCGTCCGGCTCGCTGATCAGGCCCATCGCCGCGCCGGCGACCGGCGCCTTGATCGGCACGCCCGCGTCCATCAGGGCGAGGGTCGAGCCGCAGGTCGAGGCCATCGACGTCGAGCCGTTCGAGGTCACGCACTCGGACACGACGCGGATCACGTAGGGGAACTCGTCCTGGTCCGGGAGGACCGGCACGAGGGCCCGCTCCGCGAGGTTGCCGTGGCCGATCTCGCGCCGGCCGGGGCCGCGCATCGGCTTGTTCTCGCCGGTGCTGTAGGGCGGCATGTTGTAGTGGTGGAGGTAGCGCTTCTCGGTCCGCGGGCTGATCGTGTCGATCCGCTGGACGTCCGAGGACGAGCCGAGCGTGGCGATCGACAGGGCCTGCGTCTCGCCGCGGGTGAACAGGCCGGAGCCGTGAGCCCGCGGGATGAGCCCCACTTCGACGCTGATCGGCCGGAGCTCGGTGACCGAGCGGCCGTCCATCCGGATCCCCTCGTCGAGGACGAGCTTCCGGACGGTCTTCTTGTGGGTGAGCCCGAACAGGCCCTTGCTCACGCGAGCCTGACGGCGGGCCGCCTCGAGCTTCGACTTCGCCTCGTCCTTCGAGTCGCGGCTGGCCCGGATGGAGTCGGCGATCCCGGCCTTCAGGGTGTTGATCCGGCCCGGCAGGTCGTTCGAGAACCAGATGAGCAGGTTCGCGGTCGCCTCGGCGTCCGGCAGCGCCCGGTGGTTCTGGGTCAGGTCGACCCCGAAGAAGTTCGCCAGCGTCTCGAGGGTGTACTTGCCGACGTCCGGGTAGCCCTCGCGGGCGAGCACCAGCGTGTCGAGGTACTGGCCGGGCTGGAAGCGCGTGCCGTCGCCGAGGGCCTCCTCGATGAAGCCCAGGTCGAAGCCGACGCTGTGGCCGACGATCAGGCTGTCCCCGATCCAGTCGACCGCCTGGCGGGCGGCCTCGGCTGCCGATGGCGCGTTCGCGACGTCCTCGTTCGTCAGGCCGTGCATCTGGTTGCCGACGATCGGCTGGGCCGGCTTCACGAGCGTCGACCAGCGGTCGCTGATCTCGCCGTCCTGGACGCGCACCGCGGCGATCTCGACGAGATCCGACAGCTTCGGATCGGTGCCGGTCGTCTCGACGTCCACGACGACGAAATCGAGGTGGGCGTCGACCGCGCGGACGAAGTCGAGGACCGAGTCCGTGCCCGGCTCGAGGTACGGGATGCGCTTGGGCTTCCCGACGGCCTCGCGGAGCTGCTCCTGGAGGTCGATGAGGGGCTGGATCGCCCGGTGGCCGAAGAGGATGGCCTCGGCCATCACGTCCTCGGGCAGGAGCTTCGCGCCGGCCTCGACCATCATGATCGCGTCGCGGGTCCCGGAGACGACGAGGTCGAGCTCCGACGACTCGAGCTGCGAGAAGGTGGGGTTCACGACGAACTCGCCGTCGATCCGACCGACGCGGACCGCGCCGATCGGGCCGAGGAACGGGATCTCGCTGATCGTGAGCGCGGCGGATGCCGCCACGGTGCCCAGGACGTCGGGGTCGTTCTCCTGGTCCGTCGAGAGGACCGTGATGACGAGCTGGACGTCGTCCTTGTAGCCCTCGGGGAAGAGCGGCCGGATCGGCCGGTCCGTCAGGCGCGCCGCGAGGATCGCCGCCTCGGAGGGGCGTGCCTCGCGCTTGATGAAGCCGCCCGGGATCTTGCCCGCGGCGTACATCCGCTCCTCGAAGTCCACCGTGAGCGGGAAGAAGTCGAGCCCCGGCCGGGGCTCGGAGCGGTTGGCGGTCCCGAGGACCAGGGTGTCGCCGTAGCGAACGGTGACGGAGCCGCCCGCCAGGCGAGCGAGCTTGCCGGTCTCGATGGTCAGCGTCTGACCACCGAACTGCGTCTCGAATGTCTGAGACACGGGTGTGAGTTCCTCCTTCGATCGTGCGAGGAGGAAGGACCTGTGGGCGCGTTGGCCGCGCGGGCCGCTTGGGCGTCTGACGCGACGGGACCCCGGCAACACCGGGGCCCGGGGGCGGCGGAACCTAGCGGCGGAGCCCGAGCCGTCCGATGACGGCGCGGTAGCGCGTGTTGTCCTTCTTGATCAGGTAGGCAAGAAGGCGACGGCGCTGGCCGACGAGCTTGAGGAGACCGCGTCGCGAATGGTTGTCCTTGGGAAAGCTGGCGAGATGCCGGTTCAGGTCCCGGATCCGCTCGGTGAGGAGCGCGATCTGGACCTCCGGCGAGCCGGTGTCACCGTCCTTGGTGGCGTACCCGGTGATGATCTCCTGCTTGGCTTCCCGCGCGAGCGGCACTCGGTCCTCCGAACACGAACAATCGATTGATCTGACCTTCTATGACCGGCGGATGGTATCAGGGCGCCCGACGACGGGCAAATGCGCCGCCGCAGGCATCGGCGCCCACCTCGCGGGTCACGGCCCGTCAGACCGCGACGGCCTCCGGCCAGCAGAACTCGGCGCCCACGAGCGGGTCGCCCGGGGCGGAGTCGTCGGGCTGGAACGGGACGCGGAACGTGAACGCTGCGGCGGTCGGGCCCTCGCGGCGGAGAGCTTCGAGGCGGTCCAGCGCCTCGGCGATCGTGGGGACGTGCCCGGCCGGGATCCACCAGAGCACCAGATGGGCGACGTCCAGACGTTCGAACCATTCCCGGCGTCGGCGCAGCACATCCGCGTGGGCGCTCGTGTAGGTGAATGCGCGGAGCGCCTCGATCGACTCCCAGACCGACAGGTTCAGGAGCAGCAGCTCGTCGTCGAAGGCATGGATGTCGGTCGCGTTGCCGGCGTCGGTCTGGAGCCGCCAGACGAACCCCGGAGCCGCGTCCGCCAGCGCGTTGATCGGGTCCAGGGCGGCCATGAAGTCCGCGACCTCCGGGGCGGTCGTCGGCGCGACCATCCGGCCCATGTTCAGCTGGGCGAGGTGCCAGCGTCCCTCCGTCATCGACCCCATGAGACCTCCACGTCTTCGCCATCCGCGACGCCGGACGTGCGCACCAGGCCGGCGGCGACCTCGACGCGTGAGGCACGGCCGGCCACGAGCGCATCGTAGGCGCCGGCCGGCGGCAGGGCCACCGGCGTCGAGAACGTCAGGGCACCGTCGCGGACGGTCCCGCGAACCGCGTACGGCCGACCGAGGAGGCGTTCGGCCTCGGCCAGGTGGCCGGTGGCGATGGCGGTCCTGATGTCCGACGAGCGGACCTCTCGACCGCCGAGCGTGAACGGCGGGACGAGCACGACGTCGAACCCCTCGCGGCGGCCCAGCTCGGCCAGGGCGGACGGCGTCCCCGCGCGTTCGTGGCCGAACGCCGCGTCCGGCGTCATGACGAAGCCGTGGAGGCCGCAGCGGGCCGCGATGCCGGCGACGAAGGCCTCGTACGGCGTGCGTCGCAGCGCGTCGTCGAACCGCTCGATCACGACGATCTCCACGCCGAGGGCGGCGAGCCGCCGGAGGCGCTCGTCCGGATCGAGGAGGAGCGGCGGCGCCTGCCCCAGCAAAATCGCATCGGGATGTGCGTCGAAGGTGATCACCGCCGGACGGGCCGAGCGGAGGCGCGCCTCGCGGACGAGGTGCTCCAGGAGCCAGACGTGGCCAAGGTGGAGGCCGTCGAACACGCCGACCGTGACGAGGAGCGGGCCGTCGCCCGGTTCCAGCGCCCCGCGGCCCTCGACGGTCCGGACGCTCATCTCAGGCGGACCCGCCGGCGGGCGGGTCGAGCAGGACCTTGTCGGGGGCGAGCTTCGTTCCCGCCAGGCGGGCGATGGCGATGACCCGGCCGGTGTCGTCGACGAGGCGGATCGGCTGGTCCGCCCGCAGCGGTCCGACGCCCGACGGCACCCCGATCGACTGGCCGCGGGCCAGGGCCGGCACGGCGGCATCGGGAACCGCGATCGACGGCATCTCGAGCCCGGCGTCGATCGGCCGGAGGAGCGCGGCCAGGGGTTCGGGCCCGTCGGCCGCGGCCTCGCGGACCGCCTCGAGCTCGATCGCCTCGGCCAGCTCGAAGGGCCCGCTCGCCGTGCGGACCAGCGCGCCAAGGTAGCCCGCGTTGCCCACGGCCTCGCCGAGGTCTCGGGCAAGGGACCGAACATAGGTTCCGGCCGAACACGAGACGTCGACGATCGCGACCGGCTCGCCTGGCGTCGTCTCGTCCCAGGTCACGAGCTCGAGCGCGTGGATCGTGACCGCGCGCGGCGCCAGCTCGACCGACTGGCCGGCGCGGGCCAGCGCGTAGGCTCGCCGCCCGGCGACCTTGATCGCGCTGTAGGCGGGCGGGCGCTGCGCGATCTCGCCCCGGAAGCGCGGCAACGCGCCCGCGACGGCGTCGCGCGTCGGCGGCGGCGTGCCGGCCGGCGTCAGCGCCCCCTCGAGGTCGTCCGTCGTCGACGAGGCGCCGAAGCAGACCGTGGCGCGGTAGCGCTTGCGATCGCCCAGGTGGTACTCGACGAGCCGCGTCGCCTTGCCGAGGAAGACCGGCAGCACGCCGCTCGCGAACGGGTCGAGGGTCCCGCCGTGGCCGACCCGCTTCGTGGCACTCAGCCGCCGGACGAGCCCGACGACGTCGTGGGACGTGGGCCCCACGGGCTTCGCGACGACGAGGACTCCGTCCAGCGTCCGCCTCCCGATCGGCCGGCCGGTCAGCGCCGGACCGCGTCGACGAGCGGCTCGGTCGCGGCGAGGACCGCCCTCCGGGCCTCGTCGACCGGCATCGCCAGCGTCGCACCGGAGGCCCGGGCGTGGCCGCCACCGCCGAACAACCCGGTCAGCACAGTCGCATCGACGCCGCCCGGCTTCGTCCGGACGCTCAGCCGCGTCCCCTCCCCCGCCTGCTTGAACAGGATCGCGACTTCGGCGTCGTCGGACTGGGCGAGGAGATCGATGATCCCCTCCGAGTGCGCCGGGATCGCCCCGGTCGCGGCGATGTCGGCGTCGGAGAGGGACGAGTGGATGATCCGGCCTCCCGCGGCGGTCTCCAGCCGGTCGAGGACGCGGCCGAACAGCCGGAGCTGGGCGTCCGGCTTGGTCCGGTAGAGCCGTCGCGAGATCTCCGACAGGGGCGCGCCGGCCTCGACGAGGGCCGCCGAGACGGCGAGCGTCCGCGGGGTCGCGTTCGGGTGCGCGAACGTCGCCGTGTCCATCACGATCCCGGCCATGAGCTCGGTCGCGAGGGCGCCGCCGTCCAGGTCGAGCGGGACGCCGAGCCGAGCCGCCAGCAGGGTCACCATCTCGCACGTCGCCGCGCTGTCCGGCTCGATCCAGTCCGTGTCGCCGGTCGTGCTGTTCGAGGCGTGGTGATCGACCACGACGCGCGGAAGGCGTGCGAACAGCTCGGCGTGCCGGGTCGCGACGGATCCCACCCGGTCCAGGGCGCCGCAGTCGCTCACGACCAGCAGGTCGTAGTCGATCGTCGGATCCGGATCGGTGCGCGCTCGGGCGGCCGCGGGCAGGAAGTCATACAGCGGCGGCACCGGATCGGCGAACACCGGCGTCGCGGTCGCGCCACCGCGCTCCAGCATCCGGACGATCGCCAGCGTCGCGCCGAGGGT
>DATBGP010000152.1:0-3291 GCA_036557925.1 Candidatus Limnocylindrales bacterium
TGTAGCACGCTCGCTCCGGTGCTCGGCGGCGCCTTCCCAGCGCCGCCCCCGCTCGACGAACGCCGTTGCGGTTGAGCCCGCTCTCTCGGCTGGTCGCGGCCGCCTTGCCGGCGTCGCGTCAGCGCGACGATCGCAGGCGGTTGCGGGTCGCTCGACCCGATGGGCTACCAGACGGCGGGCAGGCCCGCGCTTCGGGGGTCCGTGGCGGCGGCCAGCGAGCCGTCCGGAGCGGCCGGCCCGCCGTCGACCAGCTCGATCGCGTGGGCGTGGCCGAGCAGGCCGTTGAACGGGATGGTCCGGGTCAGGGGGTGGCCCATCGCCTCCAGCGCGTCGAGGACGGACGGCGCGAAGCGACGCTCGGCCCGGACCCGGACCGGCGGCGCGAAATGCTCCTCGCCGTCGACGAACCAGCGCGGCGCCCCGACCGCGGTCGCCGCGTCGACGCCGCCGTCGACGAGGGCCGAGACCACCTGCGCGTGGATCTGGGGCTGAGCGTCGCCGCCCATCGACCCGGTCACGATCCACGGCCGCGGCTCGCCGTCCCGGAACAGCATCCCGGGGAGCAGCGTGTGGAGCGTGCGCTTCCCGGGCGCCAGCACGTTCGGATGGTCCGGATCCAGGCTGAAGTACGAGCCGCGGTTCTGGTAGTGGATCCCGGTGTCGGGGTCCACGACGCCGGACCCGAACCCCATGTAGTTCGACTCGATGAGGCTGACGGCGTTGCCCTCGGCGTCGACCGTGGCGAGGTAGATCGTCCCGCCGCCGCGGGGCAGCGTCGACGCCGGCGGTCGAGTCGCCCGCGCGGGATCGATCCGGACGGCGAGCTCCCGCGCGTGGTCCTTCGAGACCAGGCGGTCGATCGGGATGTCGAGGAACTCCGGGTCGGCGACCCAGCGATCTCGATCCGCCATCGCGAGCTTCGCGGCCTCGATCCCGAGATGGATCCAGCGGGCATCCTCCACGCCGTCCGTCCCGAACGCCGACGTCGGCGGCGGTTCGAACGTCTCGAGGAGGTTCAGCAGCTCGAGGGCCACGATCCCGGAGCTGTTCGGCCGGTGGGTCGTGACCCGGACGCCGCGATACGTCGTCGAGATCGGCTCGTTCCAGGTGGAGGTGTGGGTCCGCAGGTCCGCGGTCGTGATCGCAGAGCCCACCGCGGCCAGGCCTCGCGCCTGGCGCTCGGCGATCTCGCCGTCGTAGAAGTCATCGAAGCCGACCTCCGCCAGCCGGTCGAGCGTCGCCGCCAGGGCGGGGAGCCGGACCCGCTCGCCGGGCCGCCAGGGCCGGCCGTTGGGCCGGTAGACCCGCTCGAACCCCGACCCCGGACCCAGGGCCTCGACCACCGCCGGCAGCACCCCTTCGACCGCCGTGATGAACCCGTCGTACGCCGGGAAGCCGTCGCGCGCGAGCTGGATGGCGGGAGCCAGCACCTCGGAGGGCGACAGGCGCCCGTGCCGGGCGTGGGCGTCGCCCCACGACCGGACGGCGCCGGGCACCGTGACGGTGAGCGGGCCGCGGTAGGGGAGGGTTGCGAGGCCGCCCGTCCGCAGCGCCGCCGGATCCGCGGCCGCCGGCGCCCGACCCGAGCCGTTCAGGGCGGTCTGGCGGCCGGTCAGCTCGTCCCAGATCAGCCAGAACGCGTCGCCGCCGATCCCGCAGCCCGACGGCAGGACCACGCCGAGCGCCGCGTTCGTCGCGATCGCCGCGTCGACGGCGTGGCCGCCCGCCCGGAGGATGGAGAGGCCGGCGGCCGTCGCGAGATGGTGTGGGGCGACGACCGCGCCACGAGCGCCGCGGACGAGCGGCATCGGCACGAGGGGATGGTCGGGCACGGCGCGATTGTAGTTGGCGGACCGGTACCCTTCGCTCGTGCGCTCCCTCCTCGCCGTCTACCTCGGTACGTTCACGCTGCGCTTCAGCACGGGGCTGACCGGCGGCCTCCTGATCTTCTACCTCGCCCATCTCCACGACTACGGGGGGCCACGGGCCGACGAGACGACGCTGGCGGTGATGACGGCGACGTTCTTCCTCGCCGAGCTGGTCCTCGCCACGCCCTTCGGGCTCCTGTCGGACCGGATCGGCCACCACCGGGTGATGCAGATCGGGCCGCTGTTCGGGATCGTGGCCGCGGTCCTGACGTGGGCCTCCACGAACCTCGTGGTCATCGGCGGGACGCGCCTCCTGGAGGGCGCCTCGACCGCCGCGTCCGTGCCGTCGATCCTCGGCTTCATCGCCATGGCGACGGCCGGCGACGAGCTGCTCCGGGGTCGCGCGTCCGCCCGGTTCGAGGGCGCGACGCTGGCGGGAATCGGCGCCGGCGCCGTCGCGGCGGGCGTCCTGTACGACGGGATCCCCGGCGTCTGGGGCGGCCTCGGCAAGGACGCCTTCCTGATCAACGCCGGGATCTACGTCGTCTCGCTGCTCATCTATCGATACGGCGTGAGCGAGCCGCCCGGCGAGCGGGAGGCGGTCGCGGGCGAGCACACCGGCTGGCGGCGCTACGGTGCGATCCTGTTCTCCTCGCACGTCTGGCTGCTCGCGCCCACCTGGATCGCCATCAACGCGGCGCTGGGCCTGTGGGCCTCGCAGTCCCTGTTCCAGCTGATCCGCGAGCCCGATCCGCGGTTCTCGAACCAGGCCCTGATGGGCGGCTTCGTCGGGGCCCAGGTGGCCCTCGGGCTGCTCGTCGGGCTGGTCGTGTTCTTCGCCGGGCTCGTGTTCTGGGGCGAGCGGTTCAAGAAGTACCGGCGGACGACGATCATCGTCTACGGCATCGGCGGCGGCGCCCTCGCGGTGGTCGGTGCGGCGATCGTGAATCACGCCGCGTCGATCCCGGCCCTCGTGATCCTCGCCGGGATCCTCGCCGCGGCCGGGCTCTTCGTCCTCGCCGGCGCGACGCCGGCGGCGCTCGGCCTCCTCGCGGACATGAGCGAGGCCTACCCCGCGGACCGCGGCGCGATCATGGGCCTCTACTCGGTGTTCCTCGCGATCGGCCAGATCGTCGGCAGCTTCGTCGGAGCGACGGCCGCCCATCGGGCCGGGATCGACGGCATCCTGGTCGCGACGTTGCTCCTGCTCGGGATCGCCCTGATCCCGATCGGCCGGCTGCGACCCTACGAGCACGTCGTTGGGACGGCCGCGGCGCCGCTGAAGGGGAAATCGGCCGCCTGACGTTTGGTATCGTCGGCCGCGGGATCGCCAGAGGAGGAGCCGTGGCCCGCATCGCGTTCGTCACCGATTCCGCGTCCGACCTCGATCCGGCCGTCGCCCAGGCGGCGGGCATCCGGATCG
>DATBGP010000153.1:0-2416 GCA_036557925.1 Candidatus Limnocylindrales bacterium
GCCCGCGGAGGAACTCGTCGACGTCCATCTCGGTCGCCCCGGTCATCTCCACCAGACCGCCGTCCACGAGGACGAGCCGGGCGCAGCGGGCTCCCAGCCGGACGGCTCCCGCGGCCGCGACGATCGCCCCGAACCCATGCCCCGCGAGGACGACCCGCCCGCCGTCGAGGGCACCCGATCCCTCGGCGACGGCCACCACGTCCCCGGCGAGGACGTCGAGCTCGTAGGCATCCGGCTCGGTCGGCGCGTCGGAGAGGCCGTGCCCGCGGAGATCCATCGCGACGACCCGGCGCCGGGCGACGAGCCGCCGCGCGACCGGCGCCCAGACGAGCCCGCTGCCCGCGAGCCCGTGGACCAGGACGATCCCCGGCGCGCCTTCGCCGCCCCAATCGAGGAAATGGATCCGGTCGCCCGGCTCGACGAGGACCACGAAGCCATCCGGCTCGCCGGCTGGATCGGTGGGGCTGGGCACCCGTCTACGATAGGTCGCGATGCCGAAGCGCCGCCGCGGGACCCGAACCGCCACTCCTCGTCCTGTGCCCGGCCGGCACGTCGGGTTCGAGCGGCTCGTCGAGGAGGCGCTGGCGGGGATCCCGATGCCCTTCCGGGCCGCCTTCGACGAGGTCGCCGTCGTGATCGCGGACGACCTGACGCCCGAGCAGCGCCGGGAGAACGGGCTGGGACCGGACGACGACCTCTACGGGCTGTACGAGGGCGTGCCGCGGACCGAGTACGGCGCCGACTGGGTCACGATGCCCAATCGCATCACCCTGTTCCGCCTTCCCCTCGAGGAGGACTTCCCCAACCCGCGCGATCTCGAGGACGAGGTCCGGATCACGGTGATCCACGAGCTGGCGCATCACCTCGGGATCGACGACGACCGGCTCGACGAGCTGGGCGTCTGACGTCCGTCCCCGGCGGTCAGCGCGGGCCGACGATCTCCGCCGCGGCCGCGATCGTCGCGACGACGATCGCCGCGGTCATCGGCACGGAGACGAGCGACGCCCGGCCGGGCCCGGGCCCCAGGCCCCCGGGGTCGTCGCGCGGAATGCCGGCGAGCGACCCGCCGAGGCGGACCCAGGCGACGACCTGGGGCGCGACGCTGAGCGTGGCGATCGTGAGGGTCAGCGACCCGAGGGCGACGATCGCGAACCCGACGATCGCGATGAGCTCCAGCGACTGGAGCGGCCCGAGGCCCTGGTCGATCCCGAGGGCTGTCGCGATCCGGATCAGGATGTCGAGCCCGGCCCCGATCGCGAACCCGGAGAGGTACGAGACCGCCGTGTTGACGATCCCGATGACGAGCGCGAGGCGCCAGCGCCGCCCGGCCATCCCCCACGACTGGCGGACGGCCTCGATCGGGCCCGCCCGACCCAGGACGACGGCCGCGCCGACGTACGCGAACGGCATCGACAGCAGGACGTCGAACGCCGCGCCGAGCAGGGCGCCGGCCTCGGTGCTGTCACGGATCGCGGCCCCGAGCACCTGGCGCGGGATGATCAGGATCAGCCCGACCGCGATCGAGGCGACGATCAGCCGCCAGAAGCCCCGGCGCGCCAGGGCGATCGCCTCGCGAATCTCCAGGTGGCGGTGACCGACCCCGGCCCCGAGGAGCCCGGTCGCCAGCAGCTGGACGTCGACCGAGATCGCGACGAAGCAGGCAGCCCCGAGAAGGAACGCGATCGTCAGCGGCGTGCTCAGGTCGATCGGCGTCCCGTCGAAGGCCGCACTCAGGATGTCGATCAGCCAGTCGAAGCCACCGTCGCGGATCGACCGCGCGACGGCGATCGCCGCGACGGGACCGATGGCGGCGAGGAAGAGCAGGCCCACGTACAGCGACAGCTGGCGAACCTCGCGCGAGAGCCGGAGGTTCAGGTCGAGCCCGGCGCTGACGATCTCGACCATCCCCGGCGGCGTCGCCACGTCGCCGGCGTGGAGGCCGTCGACCGGCGGGCGATCGACGGCGGGCGGTCCGCTCGCCGGGGCTTCGGTCGTCGGCCGTTCGATCGGCGGCCAGGCCGGCGTCGAACCCGGTGGGTCGGCCTCCGTCATCAGCTGCGGTTCGGAGCCCCGGAGCCGGGCAGCGGCAGCGCGGCGGCCAGCAGCTCGCCAAGCTTCCCGACGTCGACATTGCCGCCGGACGCGACGACGGCGACCCGCTCGCCCTCCCGGATCGGGATCCGGCCGTGGAGGACGGCCGCCAGGGCCGCCGCGCCTGCGGGTTCGAGCGCCTGCTTCGTCCGCTCGATCGCGAAGCGGACGCCGCTCAGGATCTCGGCGTCCTCCAGCAGGACGACGTCATCGACGTAGCGCCGGACCATCGCGAGCGTCAGGTCGCTGGCGAACGGCGCGGCGAGCCCGTCGGCGACCGTGGCGGGCCGGATCGGGACCGGGTGGCCGGCCGCCAGCGCCTCGG
>DATBGP010000154.1:0-10149 GCA_036557925.1 Candidatus Limnocylindrales bacterium
GCTCGCCAAGGAGGTGACGACGCTCGACACGATCTCGGGCGGCCGCGCGATTCTCGGGATCGGTGCCGCGTGGAACGACGTCGAGCACGAGGGCTACGGGTTCGAGTTCCCGCCCATCCGGGACCGGATGGATCGACTCGAGGAGGCGCTGACGATCATCAAGGCGATGTTCACCGAGGACCGGCCGAGCTTCCACGGCGACCACTACCGCGTGGAGCGGGCCCTGAACGTCCCGCGGCCGGTCCAGCCCGGCGGTCCCCCGATCCTCGTGGGCGGAGGCGGCGAGCAGCGCACGCTGCGGATCGCAGCGCGGTTCGCGGACATGACCCACTGGTTCTCGCTTGGCCTCGAGGCGCTGCGCCACAAGACCGAGGTGCTCGAGCGCTACTGCGCGGAGATCGGCCGCGACCCCTCGGCGATCGAGCGGACGATGGGCGCGCCGGTGGTCGTCACCGGTTCCGACGCGGAGACCCGGGAGGTCCTGGAGCACCTGCCGCCCGAACGCCGCGCGCTCATCCGCGTGGGTCAGCCCGAGGAGGCGGCCGAGGTCCTGCGGCCGTACATCGAGGCCGGGTTCACCGGGTTCACCTTCAACAACTCGATCTACCGGACTCCCGAGCAGATCGCCCGCGTGGGCGAGGTCCTCCGTCTGGTGGCCGGGGAGGCGCCGGTCGGCGCTCGCTGAGCGGCGGGTCGGCGCTGGCCGGGCCGATCAGGTGGACGCGCTCGCCCGCTGGAGCTTCCGCCAGCCGCCTGCGCGGTTGTGGGCGATGATCTGGCGGAAGATCGCGATCATCGCCGGTCGGTCGATCGTCTCGCCTTCGTAGATCGCGATCTGGCGGCCGGTCTGGTTGTCGTGGCCGGCGGTGACGATCCCGGCCGGGTCGTCGATGAGCGGGTCGTAGAGGAACACGTTGACGTGGTCCCTGGTCGCGAGCAGCGCCGCGACGTTCCCGTCGAGGACGAAGTAGGGTTGGACCGTCCGCTTGATCGTCTCCTCGATGTCGGGATCCGCGTCGTGGAGGAGATCGCGAACCTCCCGACAGATCGCCTGCTGCCAGGTGGGCAGCCGCTCGATGTATCCGTCCACCCTCGGATCCGTCGCGCCGACCATGGCTCACCTCCGTTCGCGGATGTTGACGCCGGCGAGGCCGCCGAGTCAGCGGTCGCCGAACGTCGTCCCGAGGTCGTGGGTTCGGCCATCCGCCATCGAGGCGTAGGCGGCGAGGATGATCTCGAGGACGTGGCGCGCGTGCTCCGCGGTCAAGACGGGGGTCTCCTCGCCTGCCAGGCACGCGGCGAAGTGGCGAATGCCCGCCTCGACCGCGCCGACGTCGTCGACGGGCGCCTCGGTCGCCGCCCGCCAGCCGGCCTCCCGCGTCGCCTCGGACGAGATGTCGAGGATCGAGACCGGCACGGCGAGATCCCAGGACTTCCCGGCAAAGCTGACGACGCCACGCTCGAGATGGAGCTCGAGCCACGGCTGGAGCGTGTCCGCGGTCGCGAAGCTCGCGAGGAGCTGGCCGAGGGCGCCGCTCGCGAACTCGAGATGGACGAGCACGTGGTCCTGCGTCGTGACCTCGATCCTGCCTCCGGTCTTCGGGCCGCCGCGGATCTCGCGGACGGGCAGGGCGATCGAACCCATCGCCTGGACGCGACGGACCGGCCCCATCACGGTCGTCATCTCGTGGAGGCGGTAGACACCGTGGTCGAAGACCGGCCCGACACCCTCGCGATAGAACGGCGTCGGGTCGCCCGTGTATTCGGCCCAGTCGGCCGGACCGGGATCGGCGTGGTGGGCGACCGCGAGGGTCGGCGAACCCAGGCGGCCCGACGACGCGAGCTCGCGGAGCCACCGGATCCGCTGCGTCACCGCCGAGCCCGGCGCGCACAGGAGCAGCACGCCCTTCGCCGCCGCCAGGTCGATCAGCTCGTCCGCCTCGGCGACGGTCGAGGCGATCGGCTTCTCGCTGTAGCAGGCCGTGCCGGCCTCGAGGACCAGCCGGTTCACCGCGCCGTGCCGGGTCGCGGGCGTCAGGTTCACGACGCCATCGAGACCGCCCGCAACCAGCATGTCCTCGACCGTCGCGAAGACCCGCGCTCCCGGCGACCAGTCGGCGGCGGCAGCGGCGACCCCCTCCCCGGCCCCGTCGCGGGGATCGGCGACCGCGGCCAGCCGAACCCGGTCCGCACGCGACCGCAGCCCCGGCAGGTAGTGCCGGTGGGCGACGTCGCCCGCCCCCACGATCCCGATCCGGAGCCGCTCGTCGTTCATCGCATCGCGGCCTCGAACAGCCGATGGCCGTGGTACGCGTGCACGTCCCGGACCCTACAGGACGCAGCGTGGGTCGTGGCGGACGAGCGGCGTGACGGCGACGGCCGGGCTCGGCGGCAGGCCCGCGGGACCGTCGAACAGCGAGAAGCCCCGCGCCCGGCGACCGGGTCGCGACGCGGGGCTCCCGGCGGCGGCTACTGCCAGTGCGGCTGCCGGTACGTGGGGCTCCAGAACGGATCCTGCACGGCATAGAAGTCGTACACCTCGGCGATCCTCGGCTGGCTCGTCTCGAGGGCAGAGGCGTCGTCCGGGCGGATCTGGTCGACCTGCGGGCCCTGGGTGATGTGGTCCGACGTCGCGTTGACGACGATCCGGTTGCCGTCGTCCGAGACGGCGTCAACGGGGACGAGATACCGCGAGCCGCCGATCCCGAGGATGTCGCCGGACCGGACGCTCAGGAAGCGGGCCCGCCGCTGCTCGGGGTCGATGAAGACCTCGTCGACCTTGCCGACGTCGTGGCCTTCCTGGTCGGCCACCTTCCGGCCCCGGATGTTCTCGCTCGGGTCGGCGAGCTCGAGATTGGTGCGGCTGAGGGGCTCCAGGAGCCCGGTGGTCAGCGTGGAGCGCATGACATACCTCCCGGCGGACGGGTGGTTGGGGATCGCGGTCCGCTGGACCGCTCCACGGTCCGCTCCGGGGAATCGTCGCCTGCCCGCGGTGGCACGGGCCCCACGGGATCCACGGCACGGCTTGCAGCGGGGTTGCGTCGACCTTGCAGGCGCAGTCGATCGACGGCAGGACCGCTAGCGGACGAGCGCCGTGGCTGCTCCGCGGAGTGCGCCGGCGGCACGGCCGGAACGCGGGAGGCGGTGCGTCGGCAGGATCCCGAGGACCAGCGTCAGGCTGACGAGGATCAGGCCGAACCCGACGAACAGCCCGACCCCGATCGGCTCGGCAAGGAGGATCGAGCCCCACGTCAGCGCGAACGCCGGCACGATGAACGTGACCGTGCTGGCGGCGGTGGGCGTCGTGCGGCGGAGGACCCGAAAGAAGATCGGCCAGGCGAAGGCGGTCGAGAGCGTTCCGACCGCGACCAGGGAGACGAGCCCGTCGAGCTTCGGCGTGCCGGGTGCCCCGCTCAGGAGCGCGAACGGCAGGGCCAGGAGCGCGCCGCCGGTCAGCATGCCGGTGGCGAGCTCCGTCGGTTCGACACCGACGAGCTTCGCCCGGACGAAGTTGCCAGCGATCGCGTAGCTCAGCGGGGCGCCGAGGCCCGCCGCCGCCGCGACGAGCGTCGTCGTGCTCGGATCGAAGGGCGACCAGCCCACGAGGACCATGACGGCGACCACGCCGATCGCCAGCCCGGCCGCGACCCGGGCCGAGATCCGGTTGCCGAGGAAGGCCACGCCGATCGCCGCGGTGAAGAGCGGGGTCGCGGCGTTCAGGAGGGACGTGAACCCGGCCGGGAGGGTGACCTCGGCGATCGAGATCAGGGTGAACGGCACCGCCGAGAACAGCGCCCCAACCACGAGGAACGCCGGAACCCGGCCATGGACCGCCGCCAGCGTTCGCCGGCCGAAGAGGAGGACAAGGATCCCCGCGCCGATCGCGAGCCGGATCTCCGCCGCCCAGACGGGGCCGACCTCCGGCGCGGCGATGCGCAGGAAGAGGAACGCGGCGCCCCAGACGGCACCGAGGTAGATCAGCGAAACGAGGTCGACGACGGAGAGAGTCCGCCGGGCAGACGGGAGCGCGGTGGTCATGGGGCCCAGTCTCGTGGTCGCCGTGTCGCCCGCCCACGGACGACGATCGGGAACGGCCATCGTCATCCGTCGATTGCGTCCCGGGCGGGTGGTGCGCGAGCCCCGCACCAGCGGGGTCAGCGCTTCGGCAGCTCCCGACGGACCTGGGTCGGCCGCTTCTCGGGCTCGAAGCCCTTGTAGGCGGCCTGGCGGACCAGCCCGTCGCCGGTCCAGCCGGCGAACTCCGCGCGGATGACGAGCTCCGGCCGCAGCCAGAGCGCGGTCCGGGCGACGGCCTTCGGCGGCGGCGGATCGAACGGCGACGCGTCCGCGGCCAGCGGCTCGATCGCCTTGAGGAGCTCCGCCCGCGATGCGTCGGTGAACCCGGCGCCGATCTTCCCGGCATACCGGAACCGGCCGTCCTCGTACACGCCCACGAGCAGGGCGCCCAGCTCGACCGCCTTGCCCGTGCCCTTCGCCCAGCCGCCGACGACGAGCTCCTGCTCCGGCCGGATCTTGACCTTCTGCCAGCTCATCGTCCGGCCGCCCGGGAGGTACGGCGACCGGCGATCCTTGGCCATGATCCCCTCGAGCCGGCGGCTCCTGGCCGCCTCGAAGAAGGCGATCCCTTCCGCCTCGACATGCTCGCTCAGGCGCACGCGCGGATCCGGGCGCAGCACACTTGCCAGCAGGCGCCGGCGCTCCTCGAGCGGCTCGTCGAGCAGCGAGCGGCCGTCGAGATGGAGGAGGTCGAAGACCTCGTAGAGGAACGGGTTCGGCGCTCCCAGGCCCCGTCCCCGTCCCTTGATCCGCTCCTGGAGCAGGGCGAAATCCGGCTCGCCGTGGTCGTCGAGCGCGATCACCTCGCCGTCGACGATCGCGTCGCGGGCGCGGATCCACGTCGGTGGCTCGAGGAACGCGCCGAAGTAGCGGGCGCCCGCGTCCTGCTCGCCGCGGGTCCAGAGCCGGACGCTCTGGCGGTCCACGATCGTCTCGACCCGGAAGCCGTCCCACTTCACCTCGAACAGGAAGGCCGGGTCGTGGAACGGGGCGCCGACCAGGGTGGCCAGCATCGGCGGCACGAAGGCGGGGCGGGTCACGCGGTCAGGGTAGATGAGAGCGCGTCAGACGGGCCGCCGTCAGGGCGACGAGGGCTCCGGGTGGATCTCCGGCCAGAGGCTCAGATCGCTCTCGGCATAGGTGTTGGTGAGTCCGTACTCCTGCTGCAGCGTGTCGAGGATCGGATCCGGAGCCTCGCCGGGTAGCGGCACGGGATGCCAGTCGTCGTCGACGCCGAAACACTGTTCGAAGCCGACGAGACCGTCCTCCGAGGTCTCCCATGCGTAGGACAGGGTGACCTTCGGCGTCGAGAACGTCCGGATCAGTGACGGTTCCGAGGTGGTCCAGCTCATGACGTCGACGGGATCGATCTGCGGGTTGCATCCAAATCCTTTGGCGGGATCGTCCAGGGTCAGGCGCGACCCGCGCGCGACGGCGAGCCCGACGCCGAGATGCAGGACGTCGCCGTCCCCGGGCCGGGCGAACGTGAGGAACTGGACGTGAGAGGACTCGCCGGGTTCGAAACCCCAACCGCGCGTCAGGAGCTCGCCCGAGGCGACCGTTTGCGGTTCCGCGACGGTCATCAGCCGGGTGCCGCGATGCGGCTGGACCGCGAGAACGTACGGCATCTCTCGAAAGATCTCGCCCACGCGGCTCGCATATGACTGCTCGCCGTCGACAGGAGTCGCCTTCATGACCGACACGTTGAACCACGAGGCCAGCACCTGAACGCGCGACTGCCCCGCATTCGACATCTCGACGTCGACCGAGTACGCCCGGGTGGTCCCGCCGTCCTGTTGGGAGATCGGCGTCAACGTCGCATTGATGACGACGTTCGGCGGAAGTGCGGACGGACCGTACGCGGCGTTGTACCAGAACTGGAAGAGCGCTCCCATCGTCCCGACGATCGCCAGCACCGGGATGCCGAACCGTCCTGCGCCGAGCCGTCGTCGAGTGCGCTCCGTGATGCCGTAGGACTGCCACGACCGGGCGAGCACAACCAGGGTCAGGAAGCCGACCACGATCAACCAGAGGCCGAGGACCAGGACGCGAACGTCCGTGCGATCGAATCGGTTCCACTGCCAGGCGTAGTAGAACCCGTACACGACGGACAGCGTCCCGCCGCTCAGCACCAGGGCGAGCGTGAAGATCGTGCGGTAGTGCAGGCCGACCGAAGCCGACAGCCAGACTGCCGCCGCGGCGAGGTTCAAGGCGCCGAGCAGGCGAGCGTCGATCGCGCGTCCCCCGAGAAAGTCGAGCGCACCGATCACGAGGAAGGCGAGACCCGTGACGATCAGGAGCAGGAATGCGATGCGAGCGGCAAGGCGCATCACGGCCGGCCGTGGTGGCGGATCGAGCGGCAAGTCCGGCGTCGTGTCCATCGAATGACCTGCGATCGGGTCGACCAAACGAGCGCGATCCTACGTGCGGCCCATCTCTCCACCGTCTGGCGAACGATCGACGATCAGGATCGTCCGGGCCCCGTATGATGGCGGCGTGATGACCCGCGCCGTCCGGCCGCCGTCCGGACGCTGTTGCTCCTGTCTCCGGCGAGTGCCGGCTGTGACAGGTGCGCGCGCGTCCGTCTGACCCTCGCCCTCCAGCAGGTCCTCGCTCTCCCCGGCGTCCTCGACGCCCCCGCCGTGCCGCCGTGCCTGCGGCGTCCCCCTGACCTGTTCCCGGAGGCCCCCGTGTCCGCCCTCACTCCACCAGCCCGACAGATCGACCCGCGCGGCATGCGCTTCGGTGCGGGGGTGTCCGCCATCGTGCTGCTCGTCGCGCTGGTCGCGAACCTGCCGTGGCTCGCTGTCCTGGTCGGCATCAACCTCGCCGTGTCCGCCGCGTTCGGGACTCGCCTGTTCCTGCCGAGTCGCCCATGGCCGGCGGTGCGGCGCGCGTTGCGGCTCGCGCCGCCCATCGAGCTCGAGCACGAGTACCCGCCGCGCTTCGCGCAGACCCTCGGCGCGATGGTCGTCGGCCTCGCGACGATCGCGTTCCTGCTCTCGGCACCGGTCGTGGCCTGGCTGCTCGTCGCAGCCGTGATCGCACTCCAGACGCTGCTCGCGGTGACCGGGATCTGCGTCGGCTGCCGGCTCTACTTCCTCCGGTGGTGGGTCCCGGCCCAGATCGCCCGACTGTTCCGGCGAGCCGACGGCTGGGTGGGCACTGCCCCGAGGCCGATCCGCTACCCGGACTGAGCTGCGCGTCGACCGACCCGCGGACGGCGGGGCGGCGGGTTCACGACAGGGGCTGGCACGGCCGACCGCTACGGTGTCGTCCGTGAAGCTCACCGCGAGGCAGCTCAATCGCGCGACCCTGGATCGCCAGATGCTCCTGCGTCGGGAGCGCCTGGACGTCGAGGAGGCCGTCAGGCGGGTCGTCGCGCTCCAGGCGCAGGAGCCGCCGTCGCCGTACCTGGCGCTCTGGAACCGCGTGACCGGGTTCGACGCAGCCGACCTCGACCGCGCGTTCGCCACCCAGCAGGTCGTCAAGGCGACCCTGATGCGGGTCACGCTGCACGCGGTCGCCGCGTCGGACTACGCCCCGTTCCACGAGGCCATGCAATCCACGCTGCGCTCCGCGCGGTTGGACGACCGTCGCTTCCGATCGGAGCAGGTCTCGATCGAGACGGTCGAAGCGCTCGTGCCGGACCTCCTCGAGTTCGTCGGGGAGCCGCGTCGGAAGGGCGACGTGGAAGCCTGGCTCCACGAGCGGTTCGGCGAGCCGAAGCCGCGCGTCTGGTGGGCGCTCCGCCAGTACGGCCCGATCGTCCACGCGACGACGGGTGGCGCCTGGGCGTTCGGGCCCCGACCGGCGTACGTCGGCGCGCTGGACCGGGAGCGATCCGGGGATGCCGCCGCGAGCGTCCGCCACCTGGTTCGGCGCTACCTCGGCGGGTTCGGACCGGCGACCGCGGCCGACATCGCCCAGTTCTCCACGATCCTCCGCGCACCGATCCGCGCGGCACTGGACACGCTCGGCGAGGAGCTGGACCGCCACGAGGGGCCGGGTGGCGCGGTCCTGTACGACCTGCCCGAGGCCCGGCTGCCGCCGGAGGACTCCCCCGCCCCGCCGCGGCTCCTGCCGATGTGGGACAGCGTGCTCCTCGCCTATGCGGATCGATCGCGCGTCATCCCGACGCCCTACCGGAAGCTCGTGATCCGGACGAACGGCGACGTCCTGCCGACGCTCCTCGTGGACGGATCCGTCGCCGGCGTGTGGCGCCCGGTCGATGGCGCGATCGAGCTCACGGCGTTCGCGAAGCTGCCCAGGGCGACCTCACGCGGCCTCGAGGAGGAGGCGTCCGCGCTGGCGGCGTTCCTCGACGAACGCGATCCGCGGATCTATGCGCGGTACGCCCACTGGTGGCCCGGCCTGCCCGCCGCCGAGGTCCGCGTCATCGGTCGCTGACGAGAAGCCAATGGCTGGCCGATCGCGGACGCTCAGGCGCGCGTGGGCGGCAGGATCGGTGTCCGCGACGGTCCCATCGGCAGACGGGGTCGAATCATCTATTGCGTTGGTCGCTGCTGCGGATGAGATTCTGACGGTGATCCCTCGACGATCCGCCGGCGAGCGACGCGTGTTCGTGTGCCGCGCGTTCGGCGTCATCCTCCGTCGGGCCGTCGCGGCCGCCTGCGCGCTTGCCCTGGCGGGCTGCGCGCACAGCACCAGCATCCTGCCTTCCCCGGCTCCGGACTCGCCCGGGATGCCCGGCCCGACTCGCACGCCGACGGAACGTCCATCGTCGCTCCCGATGTGGACGTCGGTGACCGTGACGCCCAGGGTCACGTCGCCGTTCGCAGGCGACCCGTTCGGCTATGTCTTCGCAGCAACGCCGTACGAGACGGGCTTTGTTGCCGTGGGCGAGGTCGCCCACGGCGAGCGACGAGTCGACGGAGCGATCTGGCGGACGGACGATGGGACGGACTGGACCACGATCGACTCGGTCGCCAACGACCTTCGCGACGCCGAGATCGACATGATTGCGACGGACGGCAGGCACCTCGTCGCAATGGGCCTGCCGCGTCCTCGCGGCGACGCTCCGGACGTCACCGAGCCTCTGGTCTGGGTCTCGGAGGATGGCGATCAGTGGCGACGACTGCCGACCGACGCCGCGCGGTTCGATGTCACGCTCAGCGACGTGACGGCGGGGCCCGGCGGGTTCGTCGCATGGTCGGGCGATTGGCCATCGCCGTCGGTCTTCCATTCCTCGGACGGCGTCAGCTGGACCCGCGTCTCGACCGATCCGTCGTTCGAGAATGCGATCGTTGCCAGTGTCCGGCCGTTCGGTACGGGGTTCGTCGCGGTCGGGCGGTACGTCACGGCCGTGACGAAGCCACCGCAGGCCGGGACGGCCGCGTCCTGGTGGTCTGACGACGGGGTCGAGTGGCACCGTGGCGCCACCGAGTCCGGATTTGGCCTCGGCGGGCTCGAAACCGGGTCCCACGGCCTGCTCGCCCTTGGCAGCCCCAGCGAGTGCACCGCGTGTGTCGGTCAGAAGGCCATCACCTGGGCGTCGCGGGACGGCGCGAGCTGGCGCCCGATCGGAACCGATCTCCAGAACTACCCCGGCTATTCGTCAAACGGCGATCGGATCATCCGGTACGACTGGCAGGGCACCCGGCAGGTCGCAACTTCCGCGGACGGCGAGCGGTGGACCGACCTCGGAGCGATCGACCGGATCGAGCTCAACGGTCGGATGGCCGTCGGACGAACGGGCATCCTGCTCATCGGCCGCTACGATCCGGCGTCCAGCACGGCCGGCACCGTCTATCTCGCCGCCGAGGAACGCCCGCGGACTCCGTAACGGGCCTGCCCCGGCTGGGTATCGGCAGCCGCTCAGCCGGCTCGCTTCGGAAATCCCTTCTTCTGGGCCGAGTGGAACTGGTCCCTGGCCTGGTCCTCGGCAGCCTTGGCATCCGACACCGCTGCGTCCGCGGTCGCGGAGTCCTTCCCGGCCGTGGCGCTGAGGACCTCTGCAGCCTGCGCCGTCTCGTTCGCCGCGTGTGAGGCCCGTTGCGCGGCTTCGAGGCTCAATCGTGCCGCCTCGGCGGTCTCGCGTGCCGCGTGCGC
>DATBGP010000155.1:0-6085 GCA_036557925.1 Candidatus Limnocylindrales bacterium
GGTTCGGGGATGCCGCTGATCCGGTCGATCGGGCTGCTGTGCGCGATCACGCTGCTGATCGCCGGCTGCATCGTCGAGTACCCGTACACGAGCGGGACCGTCGAGACACCCGTGTCGATCGCCCTCACCGACGAGCAGCCCGTCGCGGTCCTTCATGCCGTCATCGATCGGAGCACGCTGCCCTACACCGGGAACGTCAACCCGAGCGTGCTCCAGTTCGACGGTGCGGACTCGCGGATCCGAGTGGCCATCGGCGATCCGGGTCAGCCGGGCGTCGTCAGCCGGCCGTACGAGAACGGGGAGCTCCGGGTCGAGGTCCCCGTCGGGGACGCGACCCAGATCGTCTTCGAGCTCACCGAGCCTCGCCCCGGTGAACGGCTGCAGCTCACCGGGACCCTCAGCACCCAGTACGGCTACGCGGGGACCCCCGCGCCGAGTGCCTCGATCGGGGTCAGCGGTCTCGACCGTCCCGAATCGTTCGGGCCAGCGCACCATGGCACCAGCCGCGCTGCCGGGCCCGGCGCGACGCTCGACGCGGACCACCCGCTGCTGCTCGTCCCGATCACGTTCGGCCTGCGGGGCGGGCCCGACGCGGCACCCGCACACGGCCTCTCGAGCGAGACGCGGATCGTGCCGGCCGCGGGGGTACCAGAGGGCGCGGCCACGGCCACCCTCTATCGGACCGCGACCGTCGACGGCCGGCCCGCCGGCGTGCAGGTCGGCATCAGCTCGCCGATGAGCGGCTGCAGGATCGCGGCCGATGCCACCTGCGAGAACCCCTTGATGCTCCGCTGGCAGTGGACCGGCGCCGTCCCGTCCGTGCGCCTCGACTACGACGTCGTCACGACGCTCACGAGCGTCGACGGACCAGTGGACGCCTCGGTCGAGACGACGTTCGGCGAGCCCATCACCATCGCCGAGGACCCGCACCCGATCTCGGCCGTCCAGGAGGGGTCCCTCCAGGTGGGCGGCTCGGACCGGACCCACTCGTGGTTCCGCCTCCGCCTGACGAATCCGCCGGCCGGTCCCGGCGGCGACGTCGTCGAGGTGCCGGGGACGGTCGTCGTCACATCCTCGGCCGTGGGCCGGGACGGGCGAGCCGTGCCGGACGCCGTCCTGCCGTTCCATTTCCGCGACGCGAGCATCTACCGATCGTCGCCGGCATCGTCCGTCGAGGTCCTCGACGCGCCGATCGATGGCGCCGATCGAACCGTGGCCGTCCCATTGTTCGCGCATTGCGAGCCGGGCCGGGACTGCGTGGTCGACTTCTGGTTCGAAGTGTTTCCGCCACGACCGACCGACGCCGCACCGGTCACGGTCACCTACCGGGTGGAGGCTCGCGTGACCGCCTTCGACGGGCATCCGCTCACGCCCTCGACCGCGCTGACGCTCGAGTCCTTCGGGCCCAGGCAGCCACCGGACGTTCGCTGAGCCGGACGGCACGGCGGGATGGCCGTCGGCCTCGCCCATCCTGCGGTCAGCCACGCTGCTACGCTCGCGCCTCGTCCGATTCGTCGTGGGGAGGATCCAGGGGATGCCGCTCGTCGCCCAGGCGTCCGCGCTGCTCGCGGGAGCCATCCACGTCTGGTTCTTCGTCCTCGAGAGCGTGCTGTTCGGGCGGCCGGGCGTCGCGGCGAGGTTCGGGCTGCGGACGGCGGAGCAGATCGCGGCCGTCCGGCCGATGGCCTTCAACCAGGGCTTCTACAACCTGTTCCTCGCGATCGGAGTCGCGGCCGGGATCGCCCAGATCGCGGCCGGCGAGGAAGCGGTCGGCAGGGCACTGGTGCTGTTCTGCTGCGCCTGCATGGTCGGCGCCGGGATCATCCTGTTCGCGACGAGCCGACGCTTCCTCCAGGCCTCGATCGTCCAGGCCCTGCCACCGCTGGTCGCGATCCTCGCCACCCTCCTGATCCGCTAGGAGTCATCGCGCACGCGGCCGGCGAGGAAGAAGGTCTCCATCGCGCCCTTGCCCTTGAGGACGACGGCGCCGCGCGGCTCCAGGACGAAACGGTCGGCGAGCAGCGCCGCGACGGTGGCGGACACATGGATCCGGCCCGGCTCGGACGAGCCCTCCAGCCTGCTGGCGACATTGACGGTATCGCCCCAGACGTCATAGGCGAACGTGCGCGTCCCGATCACGCCCGAGACGACCGGCCCGCAGTCGATGCCGATCCGGATGCGCCAGCCAGGCCCTCTCGCGGCGACGGCGTCGAGCATGTCGAGGGCAAGCTCGGCGGCCGCGGCGGCGTGCCCGCCGGCGTCGCGTTCGCCGTCGTGCCGGGCGAGACCGGCGGCCGCGAGGTAGGCGTCGCCGATGGTCTTGATCTTCTCGACACCGAGACGGTCGCAGGCGGCGTCGAACGCCGCGAACATGCCGCCGAGATCGACGACAAGGTCGTCCACCGACCGACGGGCCGCGATCTCCGTGAACCCGACGAAGTCGCTGAACACGACCGCGACATCGGAGTGGGCGTCGGCGATGCGCTCCTCGCCGGCGTTCAACCGGTCGACGATCCGCTGGGGCAGGACATTCAGGAGGAGCGCCTGGGAGCGAGCCCGCTCGACGCCGAGCTCGGCGCGGAGCCGATCCAGGAGACGGGTGTTCGTGTCGCGGATCTCCTCGAGCTGGCGAAGCGTCAGCTCGAGGCGCTCCGCCCGCCGCGTCTGCCGGATGAGCTCCTTGCGCAGCTCGGCCACGGAGGGATCGGCCGGCCCCGAGGCGTCGCCGGCCTCGACGTCCGTCACGTCCCGAGCAACAGCGCGACGAACGTCTCGTTGAGGAAGCGCGGGCCGCGACCATCCCCGATCGGGCTGATCTCCCCGGTGCAATACATCCCGGCGAACGGCAGGTCCGGCAACGCCGCCTTCGTCAGCTCGGTCTCGCGTCCGGTCTTCGAGCCGAGGAGGTATTTCCGGACCATGCACGAGAAGACGAGGGCAGCCTCCGGCCGCCCGTCGGTCGGATAGGTCTCGGCCGCCCGCCGGAGGGCGTCCGTCGTGCCCTCGAGCAGGTCGTCCGCGCTGGCCGTCGTGAGCTGGATCGCCGAGCCGATCGGCACCGACCCGATGAGCGCGATCGTCCCGGCCTCGGCATCACCGCGCAGCGCGACACGCAGGTACGGCTCGTCCGATCCGGGCTCGTAGATCGCCAGCGGGTTGCCGAACGACGCCGGCCCGATCGAATCGAGGTAGCGGTTGACGAACTCCAGCGCGGGCCGGCCGTCGATCTCCCGGAGCAGGTTGTGGTCGGACGCGGTGACGACGCCTCGCGTCCCGATCGGCTTCCAGCCCATCCCGATGGCGACGGAGTGCCGGAGCGGCCCGGAGAACAGCAGGAGGACGATCCCATCCTCGGTCAGACGGTCGCCGGCGAACTGGTAGGTCGGCGTGATCAGACCGAGCCCGCTCCGGGCGGAGCCGCCGCCGATCACCGTCACGCCGTCGGGCAGCAGGGAGCGGATCGTCCCGAGCATGACGGCCGGATCGGTGGCCGCCGAGTTCGCCAGGACGATGCACAGCCGGGGCTCGCGAGTCACGTCCGCGAGCACGGCCTCGACCGCGTCCCGGCAAGCGCGTTCCGGATCCGAGGCGAGGCCGACACCCAGGCCGACGGTGATGCCGACCTCGTCCGAGGCGAATAGGGCGAGGGTGATCGAGTCCTCCTGGTACCCGCCCAGATGGGAGACCTCGGCGGCGGACGTTGCGCCCGCGATCGTCGCGGTCGGGAAGGCTGCCTTGACCGTGCCCAGGATCGAGGGATCGAAGGCCTCGAACGAGGAGACGAGGAGGCCGGCCTGGGGTCGGGCGTCGCCGAGCCCGGCACGGCACTCGGCGATCGCGGCGGCGATCGCGTCCGCGGCGTCGACGTCGTCGCTGTGACCGACCGCCATCGTCAGCATCGGGCCCACGATACCCCGACCGGGGCGGCGTCGATCACTCGACCTTCGCGACCACCCGCTTCGCCAGCTCGGTCGCGACCGGCAGCTGCTCCTGGCCATCGAGGAACATCGTGACCATGACCAGGACGTTGCCCTTCCGGACGAAGGCCCGATTGTTCTCCTGCGAGTTGAACGCGGCGTCCCACGGCCCGGTGATGTCGGCCGCGTCCTTGTACGCCCGGCGCGCCGCGTCGTACTCGTTCAAGCCGTCCTCGGGAGTAAGCTCCACGACGATCTTCCCGAAGTCGCCGGTATACGTGCAGTCGCTCTGTCCGGGCGAGAGGGCGTTCGGCGTCGCCTCGAGCTCGCCGGCTGCCACGCCGGTCGCCTTCGTCGCCGCCTCGATGTCGGCCACCGTGACGATCTCGCAGGCGTTCAGCGTCGTGCCCGGCTGCTGCGCGCCGATCGCGCCGCCGGCGGCGGGGGACGGCTCCGCCGGATCGTCGGAGCCCGCAGTTGCGTTCGGGGTCGCGGCGGACGGCGCGACCGCCTGGCCGCTCATGCAGGCGACGAGCAGGGCGGGCATCGCCAGGGTCGCGACGAGGTGCCGGACCGTTCGGTCCGCGTTCCGGGGACGCCTGTCGGCGGGATCCATCGCGCCACCTCCCGCCACGGCGAGGGGCGGCATCCCGACGGAGGTCCCGGCCGACCGTGGCCGTGCGTTCGACCCTACCGGCGCGGCGTCACGGCGGCGTCTCGAACGGGAGGGAAGAGGGTTGGCGCGCCCGGCGAGACTCGAACTCACGACCTTCAGGTCCGCAACCTGACGCTCTATCCACTGAGCTACGGGCGCATCGCTCGGCGCGTCCACGGGCGCGGGACCCGGGAGAGGTGGCGGAGAGGGAGGGATTCGAACCCTCGGAGCAGGTTACCCCACTCAACGGTTTAGCAAACCGTCGCACTAGGCCTCTATGCGACCTCTCCGTCGCGCGGCGGGCGACATCCTACCACGGGGCCATGCCGGATCCGGGCGCCTCGATCTGGTACCGTGGCCGGCCGTCCGCAGACAGGGAGCCCCGATGCCCGACCTCCAGCCCGACGTCTCCGACACCGGTCCGGACGCGTCCCGGACCGCCCCGACGATGACCCGCGAGGAGCAGATCCAGGCCTACACGGTCGGCGGGATCCAGCCCCTCACCGAACCCATCCGGTTCGTGGACTCCGACCCCGGCTGGCCGGCCCTGTACGCCCGCGAGGAGCGGCGCATCCGCGCGGCGCTGGGCGATCGCGTCCTCGCGCTCGAGCACACCGGCTCGACGTCCGTGCCGGGCCTCGCGGCCAAGCCGATCATCGACATGACGATGCTCGTCGCCGACGTCCTCGACGAGGACGCCTACGCCCCCGACCTCGAGGCGGCCGGCTACGTCCTCCGGATCCGAGAGCAGGAGCCGGAGTGGTACGACCACCGGGTCTTCAAGGGACCCGACACGAACGTCAACCTCCACGTGTTCTCCGCGGGCTGCGTGGAGCTCGAGCGGATGGTCGGGTTCCGCGACTGGCTCCGGACCCACGACGACGACCGCGAGCTCTACGAGCGGACGAAGCGCGAGCTCCTCCAGCGCGAATGGACGTACGTCCAGCTCTACGCCGACGCGAAGACCGAGGTCGTCGAGGAGATCATGGCCCGGGCCGGGCTGCCCGGGCGGCGGCCCTGAGCGGGCGTCGGCGACCCTGAGCGGGGCGACGCACGGCGACGCGGACGCGGCCGCGACGGGACGCGTCGTTGACACGCCCGCGCGCGGGCCGTACCGTCCGCCACACGCACATGGACGAGCTCTTCGACTTTCGACGCCCGGCATGACCGACCCCGGAGCCTAGGCCCGGGATCGCGGGTCGTGCCGGGTGAGAGCAGAGGTCGCGACCTCTGCTTTTTTGTTTGACTTCGGACCCAGGAGGACGCGGACGGCGATGTTCGTCGTGATGGCACCGACGGCAGGCGAGGCCGAGATCATCGGCGTGAAGAGCGCCATCCTCGGCGAGGGCCTCACGCCGTACGACCACGCGCGGCCGGACCGGACCGTGATCGCCGTGATCGGCGACCTCGGCGGCCGGAAGGCGGATCTTGCCGCCCGGCTCGGCGGCCTGCCCGGCGTCGAGACGGTGACGCCGATCAACCGCCCGTTCAAGCTCACCTCCCGCGAGTTCCA
>DATBGP010000156.1:0-1544 GCA_036557925.1 Candidatus Limnocylindrales bacterium
TCCGGGCTGTCGCCGCCACGCCCTCGCGGCCCGATACAATCCGGCCGATGACGTCCTCGTCGCGGTGGGACCGCGCGGCCCTCGCTCCCGTGCGCTCGGATACGCTGCCCCGGCCGGAGGTGGCGGCGCTGCCGCCGGATCGCCTGCCGGAGCTCGGCGAGCTGTTCTCCTTCATGCGCGACGCGGAGCTCCGGTTCTCGACGCTCCGCCTGCGGATCGACGAGCGGACGGCGACCGCCCGTGGCCGGACCGTGGTGACGTCGGAGCTGCTGCTGCGTCATCCGGGCGACGCGCGGGTCACGACGACCGAGGACGAGCGCGGGACCGCCGGCAACTACGAGCTCTGGATCTCCGACGGCGAGGTCGTCCGGACCTACTCGGCGCCGCACAGGCTGGGGACGCAGCGGCCGGTCCGCCCCGCCGTCCGCGGGCTCGATCGCGACTTCCCCGGAGCGTCGCGGGTCTACGTCCCGCTGACGCCGCTGCCGATGGAGACGCTCCCGGACACGTTCGTCCACCCGGCCGGGTACTGCCAGAACGTGCTGTCCACCGGCCGCTGCTGGGTGGTCGGCGTGGAGTCCGTCGGGAGACGGCCGGCGATCGTCGTCGAGTGCGACCACCCCCGGACGATCGAGCTGTCGGCGGATCGGCCCGACTTCCACATCCAGGTCGCCGTCGACCGGTCCGACGGGGTCATCCTCCGGCTCGTCGAGACGATCGGCGGCGAGGTGACCCGGCACGCCGAGGCCGTCGAGTACTCGCCGGACGCCCCGCTGCCGCCCACCGCCTTCGAATTCGCGTTCCCCGACGGCACGACGATGATGTTCTAGCGGGCCAGCTCAGCCCGCCGGCGCCATCGCCGGTTCCGGCTCGGCAGGCTCCCTCCCCCGCCCGACCAGCCGCACGAGCACCGTCGAGCCGATGATCGTCAGGACGACGGAGCCCAGGATCGCCTCGTAGACCTCCGGCCCGATCGCACCGGCGGCGGCCGCCGTCGACCCGAGCACGAAGCTGAACTCGCCGACCTGGCCCAGGCCGATTCCGATCTGGACGGGCTCGCCGCGCAGCCGTGCCGCCCTCGCCAACAGGTAGGACACGACGACCTTCGCGCCGATCACGAGCCCGACGATCAGCGCCAGCCAGCCGAGCCCTCGCCCGAGCGCCTCCGGATCGATGAGGGTCCCGATCGCGACGAAGAACAGGACCGCGAAGACGTCCCGGAATGGAAGCAGCCGGCGTCGCGCCTCCGCCGACTCGGGACTCTCCGCGACCGCGAGACCCGCGACGAACGCCGCGAGCGCGAGCGGTATGCCGGCGATGACCGCCCCGGCGCCTGCGAGCGCGAGGCCCGTCGCGACCGACACGATCAGGAACAGGTCGTGCTCCGTCCGGAGCCGGCGCAGCACCCTCGCCAGGACGAGGCCGGCGACGACCGCGATGACGGCGAACGCGATCAGCCCGGCGAACGCCTCGAGCGGAGGCCGCGCTGCGGAGCCGTAGATCGCGAGCAGGACGACCGCGAGCGCGACCCCGGTGATGTCCTG
>DATBGP010000157.1:0-4149 GCA_036557925.1 Candidatus Limnocylindrales bacterium
GCCCCGCCGCCCGGGCTCGGCCAGCCGGGCTGGTGGCGGGATCGAACCTTCGAGGAGGTCTTCGTCCGGAGCTTCGCCGACGCGAACGACGATGGCGTCGGCGACCTCGACGGCCTCATCGGGCGCCTCGACCAGCTGAACGACGGCGACCCCGCCACTCGCGACGACCTCGGCGTGGGCGGGCTGTGGTTGATGCCGACATTCCCGTCGCCCTCGTACCACGGCTACGACGTCACCGACTACCGGTCCGTGAACCCGGACTACGGATCGATGGAGGACCTCCGCCGGCTGGTCGCGGAGGCTCACCGCCGGGGGATGGCGGTGATCCTCGATCTGCCGCTGAACCACACCTCGAACGAGCATCCGTGGTTCGTCGGGTCGCGGACAGGGAGGGAGCCGTACGCCGACTGGTACGTCTGGTCGGACGCCCCGCAGGGCTCCGGCTGGCATGCCGACGGGGATCGCTACTACTACGGCTTCTTCGGGCCGGACCTGCCGGACCTGAACCTGACGAACCCGGCGGTGACCGCCGAGGTCACCAGGGACGCCGAGCTCTGGCTCGACGACGTCGGGGTCGACGGCTTCCGGCTCGACGCCGCGAAGTCCCTGGTCGAGGACGGCGCGACCGCGGAGAACACGCCCGAGACGCACGCCTGGTGGCGGACGTTCCGGTCCGCCGTCGAGGCGCAGGCGCCGGGCGCCCTGCTCCTCGGCGAGGTGTGGGACCTGCCGAAGACGAGCGCGAGCTACGTCCCCGACGACCTCGACCTGACGTTCGACTTCGCCCTCGACTCCGCGTACGTCACCGCGGCCCAGTCCGGCGACGGCACGACGCTGGGCCGCCTCCTGGCGAACCTCGTCAAGCTCTATCCCGCGTCGAGCGGGTTCGGGGCGTTCCTCTCGAACCACGACATGGACCGGGTCGCCAGCCAGCTCCACGGAGACGCGGGCCCGCTGCGAGTGGCCGCCGACCTGCTCCTGACGGGGCCGGGCGTGCCGTTCGTCTACTACGGGGAGGAGATCGGGATGAGCGGGGCGAAGCCGGACGAGCGGATCCGGACGCCGATGCGCTGGGATGCGTCCTCGCCGGCAGCGGGCTTCAGCAGCCACGAGCCATGGGAGGCGCTGTCGGACGATCCGGCGAGCGTGAACGTCGCCGCCGAATCGCCGGACCCGGCGTCGCTCCTGTCGCGGTATCGCGACCTGATCCGGCTGCGGAACGCGCATCCGGCGCTCTCGACCGGGACGTGGGGCCCGGTGGCCACCGACCAGCCCGGGACGATCGCCGCCCTTCGCGTTGCCCCGACCGAGACGGCGCTCGTGGTCACTAACGTCTCGACGTCGGCGGTTTCGCCGTCGCTCTCGCTGGCGTCCGGGCCGTTGTGCGGCACGCCCGCGGCGACGGCCATCCTCGGCGCCCCGGGCGGCTCGGAGGCGCCGGTTCGCGCGCCCGCGGTCACCGCGGCCGGCGGGTTCGAGGCATGGCGCCCGGTCGATTCGATCCCGGCGCAATCGACGCTCGTCGTCGCGCTCGCCCCGCCATCCTGAGCGGCAGGATGCCGTCCATCGATCCGCCGGCCTGGGTGCCGGACACGGTCTTCTACCAGGTGTTCCCCGACCGCCTCGCGCGGAGCGGTCGCGTCCCCGCGCCCGGCCCGCTCGAGGACTGGGATGCGCCCCCGACCCATTTCGGCTTCAAGGGCGGCGACCTGTACGGGGTCGCCGATCGGCTCGACGACCTGGCCGACCTCGGGATCACGGGGCTCTACCTGAACCCGATCTTCACGGCGGCCTCGAACCATCGCTACAACACGACCGACTACCTGACCGTGGACCCGCTCCTCGGTGGCGAGGCCGCGTTCCGGACGCTCCTCGACTCGGCCCACCGTCGGGGTATCCGGGTCGTGCTCGACGGGGTCTTCAACCATGCCGGGCGCGGCTTCTTCCCGTTCCAGCACCTCCTCGAGAACGGCATCCAGTCGCCGTACCGGGACTGGTTCCTGCTCTCGCCGGCCGTTCTTGCGGGCGAGCGCACCATCGACCCGTACCGGCCGCGCGACGAGGGCGGGTTCGAGGCCCTCGGCTACCGCTCGTGGTGGAACGTGCCGTCCCTGCCGAAGCTCCGCGTGGAGCACCCGCCGCTCCGCGAGTTCCTCTTCGGCGTCGCGGAGCGGTGGCTCCGTTTCGGGATCGACGGCTGGCGCCTGGACGTTCCCGCGGACGTCGAGGACCCGACGTTCTGGCCGGAGTTCCGGCAGCGCGTCCGGGCCGTCAACCCCGAGGCCTACCTCGTCGGCGAGATCTGGAGCGAGTCGCCGGAGTGGCTCCTCGGCGACCGCTTCGACGCCCTGATGAACTACCCGCTCGGGATCGCGATCCTCGGCTTCGCCGGTGGCGGCCGGCTGGACCACACCGCGATCGCGGGGCAGTCCGACTACGCCGCCTTCCTGCGGGAGATCGACGGGCCGGCGTTCGGTGCCAGGCTTCACGAGCTCGTCGAGCTCCATGACCCGGCCGTCACGGCCGCCCAGTACAACCTGATCGGAAGTCATGACACGCCGCGGGCGCGGACCGTCCTCGCAGGCGACGTGGCCGCGCTCCGCGTCGCGACCGTCCTCCTGCTGACCCTGCCCGGTGCGCCGGCCCTCTACTACGGCGACGAGCTCGCCATGGAAGGTGGGCCGGACCCGGACTGCCGTCGCGGCTACCCGGTGGCGCCGGATGGGGCGCAGCTCGCCCATCGCGGGTTCGTCCGGGCGCTCGTCCGGGCCCGCCACGAGCATCGCGGGCTCCGGCGGGGGACGGTCCGGGTCGTGGCGGCCGAGGGGCACGCCGTCGTCGTCGCCCGCGAGGCGGACGGCGCGCGGGCAATCGTCGCGGTCAACGCGGGCCGGGACGGCTGCCGGCTGGTCGTCGACGGGCTCGACGCGCTCGCCGCCGGTCTCCGCCCCCTGGCGCTCCCGGAGATCGCCGCCGCTCGGATTGCGGACGGCGCGATCGAGCTGCCGCCCCAGTCGGCGATCGTCCTCGCCTGACGGCCGGGGAGGAGCTCCGCTCCTCGCCCGACGGCCGGGGAGGAGCTCCGCCAGCGGTCCTAGCCGCCCTGGACGGAGGCGATCGTGCCCGCGTCGTCGGCCGTCGCCGGCTGTCCGATCGGCCCTGCGGCCTCCCGCGCGGCGGCGGCTGCCGGCAGGTACATCTGCTCGACGTAGTCGTGCAGCATCCGCGTCGTCGAGAACTGCCACAGGGTGGACGACATCGCCCGCCGCATCTGGTCGACCCAGGCCGTCGGGAGACCGTTCCCGTCCCGCTCGTACCAGCACGGGACGATCTCCTCCTCCAGGAGCCGGTACAGGTCCTGGACGTCGGACCAGTCCTGGGCGCCCTCGTCCGGGTTGGTCTCGCGGCCGCCGATCGCCCAGCCGTTGTCGCCGCTCCAGCCCTCGTCCCACCAGCCGTCGAGGACGCTGAAGTTCACGACGCCGTTGACCCCGGCCTTCATCCCGCTCGTGCCCGACGCCTCGAGCGGCCGGCGCGGGTTGTTCAGCCAGACGTCGACCCCGGCCACGAGGTAGCGGGCGATCCGCATGTCGTAGTCCTCCAGGATGAACACCCGGCCGCGGAGCTTCTCGGACCGGGACCGGGTGAAGATCTCCTGGATCACCTGCTGGCCCGGGCGGTCCGCCGGATGGGCCTTCCCGGCATAGACGATCTGGACCGGCCGGTCCTCGTTCCAGAGGATCCGGGCGAGTCGGTCGAGGTCGCTGAAGAGCAGCCCGGCCCGCTTGTACGTGGCGAACCGGCGGGCGAACCCGATCGTGAGGATGTCCGGATCGAGGGCGGTCTCGAGCGCCTCGAGGACGTCCGGCGCCTCGCCGTGGCGGGCGAACTGCACGCGGAGGCGGCGCCGGGCGAAGATCGCCAGCTCGAGCTTCTCGCGCTGGTGGGTCTCCCAGAGCTCCGAGGTCGGGACCTCCGCGAGGCGCTTCCAGAAGGGCCCGACGTCGCCCTCCTCGTCGAGGTCGTCGAGGTTCGCGTCGAGCTCGTGGGCGAGCGTGTCGCCGACGGCGTTGCCGATCCAGGACGGGACGTGGATGCCGTTCGTGATCCCCCGGATCGGGTGGGGCGAGATTCCGGTCCAGGTCGCGT
>DATBGP010000158.1:0-2368 GCA_036557925.1 Candidatus Limnocylindrales bacterium
CGGGGGGACGACGCGCCGGGCGACCCTGCGGCGCCGGTGTCGTCGATCCTCAGCTCGAGTCGGGCGTCGAGGCTGGGCACCGTCGAGACCCAGTCCGGCCAGAGCGTGACCTTCGCGGTGCCGAACGGCGCGAGGGCGGCCTCGGCCTCGGCCTTCGTCCGGCCCTTCACGAGCGTCCGGAGCTGGCTCGCGTCGAGGATCGGGACCCGCTCGGCGCTCGCGGTCGCCTGGAACGAGACCGCCTCGTCCTCGCCGACCGTGCCGTCCCCGACGTCGATCTGGACCGAGCCGTCGACGAGGCGATGGTCCGCGCCGACCTTGGCGTCGAGCTGCTGCTCGGCGATCTCGCGAACCGGTCGCGGATCGACGGCGATGACCGTGCCGGTCGCGCTGAGCGTCAGATCGAAGGTCGGGACGGCCTGCCCGACGAGCGTCTTCGGGTCCGGCTCGGTGGTCACGGTCCCGAGCTGCGCGGTGGCGGGGAAGAGGGTGGTGTCCGGCGGTGCACCGGCGCCCGCGGCGATCGCGTCGTCGAAGTTCGCCTGGAGCTGGGACTGCAGGTCGGCCACGGCCTTGTCGACCTCGGCCTGGGTGACCTCGGGGGTCTCGGTCCGCGTGCCGCCGTCGGTCGGGTCGTTGTTCGTGACCTTCAGGAAGTCCGGGTTCTCGCCCTGGGGCACGACGCGGATCGCGTTCGCGGGGACGTTGCCTTCGGTTCCGGCGCGGACGGCCTGGACGGCGACGCGGCGGGTCGAGGGAACCACGTTCGGGAGGACGAACGTGCCCGCCGGGATCGTGACGGAGGCGAGCGTCTTGAACCGGATGCCGCCCTCGGTGGCGACGATGCTGCCGCCCGGGACGGTGTTGGACGAGACCGGGTTGTAGTTCGAGAAGGTGACCTCGCCCGTCGCCGCGGTCTGCTCGACGTGGACACCCGTGGTCGTGAAGGTGTCGGTTGCCTCCACGGGGACGTCGAGGCGGACGGCGGGGACGACGCCGGTCGCCGGATCCACCGCGGTTGCCTCGGGATCGGCGGAGACGGTCAGCTCGACCGAGATCGGCTCGCGTCTGGGCGTGACGGCGATCGAGGCCGATGGCAGGAGCAGGTAGCCGCCCACCGCGAGCACGATGACGACCAGGGCGACGAGACCCGCCGCCACGAAGATGGGCGTCGCGATGCGCCGGCGCGGGGCGGCGTCGGTGTCGTCGGCATCGCCTGCGCGGGTCGGCGAGCTGGCTCGCGGGCGGGTCTCCGGGACCGGCCGCGGGATCGCGCCCGTCGCGGCGGCAGCGACACCTGCGCCGGCGGCGGCCGACGCCGGCACGGCCATCCGGGTCGTGTCGTCGATCGCGCGACGTGTCGTCGCCGGCGGGAGCGGCCGGGCCGGTTCGGCCGGCTCCTCGTCGGTGTCCGGGAGGCCCGCCGCGGGACCGACGGCGGCGACCGTCTCGCTCGCGGCCAGGCTCGTCGCCGCGGCAGCCGCCGCACGATCGGCGCCGGCGCTCGCGCCGTCCCCTGGCTCGGTTCGGCCGGGCCCGCCCTCGATCGTGGTCTCGTACTCGGCGACCGAGGCGAACACGGGCAGGCCCGCCGACGCGGCCAGGGCCCGCGACGCGGCGTCGCCCGACACGATCGAGAGCCGCCGGTTGCTCACGACCGCCTCGCGGGAGAGGAGTCGGAAGTTCATCCGCGACGTCGCGATCCGCGAGCCGTACGGCACCACGAGCGCGACCTTCGTGGCGGTGGACGAGCGGATCCGCGCCGCCGCCGAGGTGATCTCGTCGTCGACGTCGAGATAGACGATGCCCGATGCCATCGAGGGGAAGCCTACCCTCAGACCTTCATCGCGCGAAGCACCCGCCGGAGCGCCGCGTCGAGCGGATCCTCGGTCGACTGGAACTCGATCGCCTGGTAGGCGAGCCCCAGCGGGGTCACGTCCTGCTGGTCGACGAGGAGGTCCGTGGCGTCGGTGATCGACTCGACCTGGTCGGGGGCCATCACGACGACCTCCGGCGGCCGGGCGAACGAGAGGCGCTTCCAGAACCGCTCGGCCCGGAGCGCCTCCGGGATCTCCGCCAGCCGCGAGCCGCCGCCGCAGAGGTAGATCCGGCCCGGCAGGAGATCGCCGCCGCCCAGCTCCTCCATCACCAGCTCGACCCCGGCCGCCCAGACCTCCACGTCCTCGCCCACGATCTTCGCGACCTCGTCGCGACGGTCCACCGGCAGGCCCCGGGCGTAGTCGACCTTGGCCGACTCGGCCCGCGGGAAGGGCAGCTCGAGACGATCCGCCAGGCTCTTCGTGAACGCCCGGCCGCCGAGCGCGAACATCCGGGTGCCCTCGATCCCGCCCTGGCGGACGAGCGCGAC
>DATBGP010000159.1:0-3556 GCA_036557925.1 Candidatus Limnocylindrales bacterium
GACGGAGCCGCCGGCGGGAACGCATCGGAGTGGGACGCCTTCGTCGAGCGTGGCCGGCCCGGCTCGTACCTCCAGCTGAGCGGCTGGGCCGACGTGAAGGCCGTGAACGGCTGGCGCGCCCATCGGATCGAGACGGGCGGCGGCGACGAAACCCGGATCGGCGCCCAGGTCCTCACTCGCCGGCCGCGCCCGATGCCCTGGTCGATCGCCTACGCGCCGCGCGGCCCCGTGACGACGGCCTGGACGCCGGAGGCGATGGGTGCCTTCACCGAGGCGGTCCGATCCGGGCTGCCCGCCGCCGCCGGGCGCGTCTCGCACCTGAAGATCGACCCGGAGATCGAGGTCGACGGCCCGCTCGACGAGGACGGGGCGCTCCGTCGCTCCTTCCGGGCCGCGGGCTGGCGTCCCGCCGACCCGATCCAGCCGAATGCGACCCGGATCGTCGACCTCGGCGCGGACGAGGATGCGCTCTGGGGCGATCTCCGGAAGAAGTGGCGCCAGTACGTGAACAAGGCCCGCACGGGCGGGATCACCGTCACCGACGCCGGCGCAGAGTCGATCCGGGAGTTCTATCGGATCTATCGCGAGACCGCGGACCGGGCCGGCTTCCTGATCCGGACCGAGGCCGCCTACCGCGACGTCTGGAACGCGTTCGCTCCGGCCGGCCGGGCACGGCTCCTCTTCGCGCGGCGCGGCGACGGCCAGGCGGTGGCGACGCTCTTCCTCGTCCGCTGCGGCACGCGCGTCGTCGAGCCGTACGGCGGGATGACGGCCGACGGCGGCGAGAGCCGGGCGAACTACCTGCTGAAGTGGGAGGCGATCCGCTCGTCCCGCGAGCAGGGGGCCACGAGCTACGACCTGTGGGGCCTCGCGACCGGCGGGATCGCCCATTTCAAGACCGGCTTCGGCGGACGCGAGGTCCGCTACGTGGGGGCGTGGGACCTGGTCCTCGATCCACTGGGCCGGCAGGCGTACATCCGGGCGCAGCAGGGGCGGGTCTGGTGGGCGCGCCGGCGCCACGGGATCCAGGGCGGCGCCAGCGCGAGCGCGTTCGGCGGGGACCCCGCTTGACGTCGATCCGGATCGCGACGCCGGCCGAGCTGGCCGACTGGGACGAGGGCACGGTGGACGCCCCGGGCGGTCATGTCCTCCAGTCGCGGGCGTGGGGCGAGCACCGCCGGGCGACCGGCTGGGAGGCGGACCACCTCCGCTTCGACGACGGGTTCGCGGTCCTCGTGCTTCGGCGGCCGTTGTCGGGCGTCGGTGGCTGGAGCGCCTACGTTCCGCGAGGACCGATCGACGCCGGCGCCGGCCCGGACCGGACGGCGGACCGGCTCGGGACGCTCGTCGACCACCTGTCGTCGGAGGGCGTGGCGGTGGTTGCGACGGACGCCGAGATCCCCGCCTCGACCGCCTACCCGGAGCGGCTGCGAGGTCTCGGGTTCCACCCGATCGAGGAGATCCAGCCGTCGCGACACCGGGTGAGCCTGCCGCTGTCCGGCCGGTCCGAGGCCGACGTCCTCGAGGGCGTCGCGAAGTCGACCCGGCAGCGGATCCGGAAGGCCGACGCCAAGGGCATCGCCGTCGTGCGCCACGACGGGCGGGTCCCGCCAGGCGGGGTGGGGGAGGGCTTCGCGGCTCCAGCGGAGCCGACCGAGGTCGCCCTCGACCGGTTCTACGACCTCCTGCTCGAGACCGGCGAGCGGAAGCACTTCTCCTTCGGTCCCCGCGATGCCTATGTGGCCTGGTGGCGAGCGGCCCACCGTGCCGGCCACCTCGTGCTGCTCGAGGCGCGGTCGCCGGACGATGAACCGCTGGCCGGCCTCGTCCTGTACCGCCACGGTGAGCGGCTGTCCACCGTCCACTCCGGCGATCACGCGATCGCTCGCGAGGAGCACCCGGGCGCGCTCCACCTCCTGCGCTGGCGGGCGATCCAGCTCGCGATCCGGGAGGGTCGGGCGGAGATGGACCTGGGCGGAGTGGACGTGGCGGGCAGCCGCCGCGAGCCGCGCGAAGGAGAGCCGATGTGGGGCCTGTACCAGCACAAGCGGTCGTTCGGGGCCGACTGGCTGGAGCTGACCGGCGCCCACGAGCGGGTGCTGGACGCGAACCGCTACCGGCTGGGTCGCGTGGCCGGCCGGCTGTCGAGGTTGACGGGGAGCCGATGAGCGAGCCCTCCGGCCCGACGGATCCGGCCACGATCGCCGAGCGAATTGCCGCCGCGGAGCCGGCCGCGGCCAGGCCACTCGGCGAGCTGATCGCGCGGCTGACCGCACGCGGCCGGCTCCACGGCGCTCGGGACGAGGGCCGGGCGATCGGCCCGGCGGCGCTGGCGGGCGTCGCGATCCGCGGCGTGACCGACGATTCGCGGGCGGTGGCGCCCGGCTCGCTGTTCGTCGCCGTGCCCGGGCTTCACGTGGACGGCCACGAGTTCGTCGCCCGCGCCGCCGCCGACGGCGCCGGGGCCGCGATCGTCGAGCGGTCCCTTCCCGAGGTCGCGATCCCCCAGCTCGTCGTGGACCGCTCGGCCGCTGCGCTCGGCGAAGCCGCCGCCTGGTGGGCCGGGGACCCGTCGCACGGGCTCGGCATCGTCGGGATCACGGGCACGGACGGCAAGACGACCACCTCGTTCCTCGCCGTGGCCGCCCTCGAGGCGGCGGGCCTCCGGCCCGGCCTGATCGGGACGGTCGCCACGCAGATCGGCGGGACACGGGAGGCGAACCCGGAGCACACGACGACGCCCGGTGCGCCGCTCCTCCAGCGGACCCTCCGGGCGATGGTCGCGGCGGGCGACGACGTCGCGATCGTCGAGACCACGTCGCACGGTCTCGCCGCGGACCGCGTCCTCGGCATCGCCTATGACGTGGCCATCCTCACGAACCTGACCCACGAGCACCTCGAGTTCCATGGCTCCTGGGAGGCGTACCGGGACGCCAAGCTGTCGCTGTTCGAGCGGCTGGCCGTCGGACCGGCCAATCCCGCGAAGGAGCTCGCGGGCCGGCGCTGGCCGAAGGCCGCGATCGTGAACCTCGACGACCCGAACGCGGGCTCGTTCGTCGGCGTCGCCCAGGAGGCCGGGGCGCGGGTCCTGACCTACGGCACGGATCCCGGATCGGACGTCCGGGCGACCCGCGTCGAGGAGGACGCGAGCGGGCTCCGGATCGCGGTGGAGGCCCCGTCGGGGTCCGGCGCCGTGGAGCTCCGGCTCGTCGGCCGCTTCAACGTCCACAACGCGCTGGCGGTCGTCGCGCTCGGGGAGGTGCTGGGCCTGGATCCCGCCGCGGTTCGTGCCGGCCTCGCGTCCGTCCCGGGTGTCCCGGGCCGGATGGAGCGCCTAGATGCGGGCCAGCCGTTCGGCGTCGTGATCGATTACGCCCACAGTCCGGCCTCGCTCGAGAAGGTGCTCGGGCTGCTCGCACCGCTCGCCGCGGCGCGGGGCGGAGAGCTCATCGCGGTCTTCGGCTCGGCCGGGGAGCGGGACGTCGAGAAGCGCCGGATGATGGGCCGGATCGCCGGCCGGCTCACCCGGCTGGTCGTCGCCACCGACGAGGACCCC
>DATBGP010000160.1:0-3355 GCA_036557925.1 Candidatus Limnocylindrales bacterium
CTCGACGAGCTCCGCGGCGGTCTCGTGCAGCGAACCGGTCGGCGAGCCGTCCGGGTCCCGCTCGATTCGGCCGCCGACCGGGTCCGGCGACTCGGCGCCGATCCCGGCGAGCTCGAGCGCCATCGTGTTCACCCACGCGGAGTGCCCGTCGCGGTTCGGCAGGTACGCCGGCCGGTCCGGCACCGCGGCGTCGAGGTCCTCGCGGCGCGGCGTGCCGTTCTGGAAGTCGGCCATGGACCAGCCGCTGCCCACGACCCACGGCAGCTCCGGATGGGCCACCGCGTACGCGCGGATCGCCAAGATCACCGCCTCGCGGCCGCGCGCCTCGCGGACGTCGCATTCGACCCGGTCGATCCCGCCGCCGATCGGGTGGACATGGGCGTCCTGGAAGCCCGGCAGCAGCAGGCGGCCGGCAAGGTCCACGACCCGCGTCCGGGGGCCGATCCACTCGGCCACCTCCGCCGCGGAGCCCACCGCGACGATCCGCTCGCCGCGGATCGCCACCGCTTCCGCCCGCGGTCGGGCTTCGTCGACGGTGTGGACGTGGCCCCCGGTCAGGACGAGATCCGCGGCGCGATGGGCGTTCGGCATGGGCGGCAGGATGGCAGCCGGTTCGACGGGCCGAACCTCCGGCCCGGACCACGGGACGCGCTCGCGGCTCGAACGCGTCATCGGCCGCCTATCCTCCGCCGATGACCACCACCGTCGACCTCATCCATCCCGGCTACATCCGCGACGAGGGCCATGTCGGCAGCAGCATCAGCCTGATCCGCGACGGCGACGCGATCATCGTCGCGGACCCCGGGCTCGCGGCGACCCAGGCGACGATCCTCGACCCGCTCGCTGCCCGGGGCATCCGCCCGGAGGACGTGACACACGTCTTCCTCAGCCACCACCACCCGGACCACACCCTCAACGCCGGGCTGTTCCCGAACGCGTGGGTCTTCGACTTCTGGGCCCGCTACCGCCGCGACCTCTGGCTCGACCACGACGGCGACGGCACGAAGCTCTCCCCGAACGCCGAGCTGTGGCTGACCCCCGGCCACAGCGAGGAGGACGCTTCGCTGATCGTCCGTGCCGACGACGGCGTGTACGCCCTGACCCACCTGTGGTGGCGAGCGGACCGCACACCCGACGTCGATCCGTTCGCGCCGGACCAGTCGATCCTCGAGGTCCAGCGGGCCCGGGTGCTCGCCGCGGTCGACATCGTCATCCCCGGCCACGACGAGCTCTTCCGGGTCGAACGCCCGGCCTGAGCCTCAGGCGCGGGCGGCGAGGATGTTCAGCCGGACGTAGTCGATCTCCGGCTTCGGCAGCTGGCTCGCCACCTCGTGGACGAACGCGTCCCGGCGATCCGGCGGCAGGCGTTCCAGGTGGCCGCCCAGGATCACCGTGCGAAGGAACGTCTCGAGCGGCTCGCCGGGCTCGAACCCGGTCGGCTCCGGCTGGAGCCAGGTCTCGACGTCGACGAACCCCGCGGCCCGGAGCCGCTCCGCCGTCGCTTCGGGGGTCGCGAAGTGCTTGTCGCCCTGCCAGCCGTCGCCGACGGTCGCGAGGACCGCGAGCACGGACGCGATGTTGCCGGCGCCGCCGCACTGGGCGACGAGGCGGCCGCCCGGCCGCAGGACGGCCGCGAGGTTCCGGAACAGCGCCTCGTGGTCGGCGATCCAGTGGAAGGTCGCGGTCGAGAGGATCGCGTCCACGGTGCCGCCCGGCACCGCAAACGGACGAGCCAGATCGGCGACGACGACCTCCACGCGATCGCCGAACCGGGCCAGCCGGCGTCGCGCCTCGTCGACCATCGACGGCGACCCGTCGAGCGCGATCACGCGTCCGCGCGGCAGCCGATCGAGCAGGAGCTCGGTCACGCGGCCGCTCCCGCACCCGGCATCGAGCACGGTCTCGTCGCCCGCGAGCGGCAGCCGATCGAGGACGGCCGCGCCCCAACGGGCCTGCGGATCCGACACGCGGTCGTAGGTCGAGGCGTCCCAATCGCGCGGCGTGGCGGTCACGACGCCGAGTATCCGCCGTCGAGAAGCGCCGGTCACCCCTAGTCGGGGGTTGCCGTGACGCGTACCCTGTGCCCGATCACGACGGGTCGAGGCATCCGCCGTTCGATCGGGAGGGCGAAGGGAGGCACTCCGGGTGCAGCAGATCTGGGCCAAGTTCAACAAGAACGAGCGGCTGGTCTCGTTCGGCGCGGCGATCGTCGTCATCGCGTGGCTGCTGGGCGTGATCAGCGCGTACGGCTTCGGGGTCGGGTTCCTGTCGGCACTCGGCGCAATCGCCGTCCTGGCGATCTACTACCTGAAGTACGCCCCCAATCAGAACATCCAGTGGCCGGCGCCGATCGAGACGATCGTGCTGGTGATCTCGGCGATCATCGCGATCGCCGCGATCCTGAATCTCATTCAGATCCTCGGACTCCTCAGCCTCACCGGGATCTTCGGGCTGTACTTCATCGCGCTGCTCGGCATCACTGCCGGCGGCGTCGTGATGGCCTTCGCGGCCTGGCAGGAGTACCAGGCCACAGCCGCCACGCGCGCCGCCGCCGCGCCGGCCACCCCGGCTGCGCCTGCCGCACCGGCTGCTCCGGCCGCTCCCGCCGCGCCGGCGGCCCCGCCCGTCTCGTCGGCGCCCCCGGTCGAGACCGCTCCTCCCGCTCCTCCCGCGGCGCCGCCCGCCGCTCCGCCCTCCGGTGAGGACGGCGCGCCGCCGGCCTGATCGATCGAACGAGGCAGCGACGAACCGGGCGGGTCTCCCGCCCGGTTCGTCGTCTTCGGGGAGCGGCTCGCCGGCGCCGGTCGCTAGCCCGCCCGCGCGGCCGGTTCGGCGACCTCGCTCGTCACCTGCTCGTCCCCGGTCTGCGCGCCCGAGCGTGCGCCCGTCCGGAGCCCGACGAAGCTGACCGCGGCTCCGCCCACGAGCAGCCCGGCGGAGATCAGCGCCGCCAGGTGGAACGCGTCGATCGACGCGGTCTTCGCCGCGTCCGCCACCTCCGGCGGCGTGCCCGGCTTCGGCGGGTTCAGCGGGACGACCTGGGCCCGGACCGTCGGATCGGACGGGTCCAGACCCGGGACGGCGGCCGCCAGCCCCGCGTAGAACGACGCCGTGATGGCGATGAAGATCAGGGCGCCCAGGAGCGGCTGCCCGACCCGCGACAGGGCGTTGTTGATCGCCGAGCCGAGGCCCGAGTTCCGCGACGGGATCGAGCCCATCAGCGTGCTGGTCAGCGGGGCGACCACCAGCGAGATGCCGACGCCGCCGAGCAGCACGGCCGGGAGCACGTCGACCAGGACATCCACCGGCGGGACGAGCGAGGCGAGGTTGCCGAGCTCCGGAGTCCACGCCGCGG
>DATBGP010000161.1:0-6070 GCA_036557925.1 Candidatus Limnocylindrales bacterium
ATCAGGCCGAGCAGCGCGCCGACCGCGTTCAACAGTGCCCCGACGCCGGCGCGCACGATGTCGTCCACGCTGCCGGCCGCGCCCGCGAACGTGTCCCGGGCGGTCGTCGCGATGGCCGTGACGACGGGGACGATCACCGCCTGCGACCCGTCGGGCAGGCTGCCGAGCCGGGCCTGGAGGTTCGCGATCGCCTGGTCGATGTCGCTCGAGGTCGGCAGGTCGCTGGCGAGTCGCACGAAGGCGCCGGCGAGCGGCGGGATCACGAGGATCAGCACCGCGAGGATCGCCGCGACCGTGGCGAGGACCGAGACGAGCGCGGCGAGGAAGCGCGGCATCAGCCGGTCCAGGGCATCCACGACGGGCAGGAGCTGGTAGGCGATCAGGCCGCCGACGACGAACGGCAGGAGGGAGGGCCACGTCGCGAGCCCCAGCCAGATCGTTCCGCCGACGACCGCGGCCGCGAGCGCGGTTCGCCCCAGCCCGCGCGGCGTGACGGTGCGCAGCCGATCGCGCAGCTCGGCCCACTCGGCCGCCGCGCGTCGTTTCTGGGCGGATCGGTCCTCCGCGGCCATGCGATCCCTCCGGCTGCACCCTGCCCCAGCATCCGCCGCGGGACTCGATCCGGCGATGGCGCGGACCCTCGGCCCGGCAGCGTGCGTGCACGACGCAGCCGGCGACCGCCGGGCGCTTCAGCCCGTCGCGCGACCTACAGGAACCGCGACGAACGACGCAGCACCCGCTCCCAGGCCCGGGTCGCCCATCCCGGCGAGATCGTCGCGGGCTCCGAGGCGGCGACCAGCTCGTCGAAGACGCCGTCGGCCAGGGCCGGGACGGCCGGACCCTCGAACCGGACGGACAGCTCGTCGTTCCGGTACAGGGACAGGTCGTCGAGGTTGCAGCTGCCGATGATCAGCCGATCGTCGAAGCGATAGATCTTCGCGTGGGCCATGCCGGGATGACGGACGACGATCACGCCCGCCGCGAACAGCTCCGGCAGCCAACCCCGGAACGCCGCGATCGCATAGGGCGGCTGGGGCTTCTCGGGGATGACGGCCCGGACCTGGGCCCCACGCTCGGCGGCAGCGATCAGTCCCCGGATGACGCTCGCGTTCGCCAGGTACGGGTTCACGACGTCGACGCGCTCGCGGGCCTCGTCGAGGCCGCGGAAGATCTCGTCGCGGATCGGGTGGTGGCCGGTCCCGGGGACATTCATCATCAGCGTCGCCTGGAGGCCCTCGACCGGTTCGGCCGCGCCCGGTACCGGGTCCAGGAACAGCCCGTCGAGGTCCGGCGGTCGAGGTCCGCCGTCCTTCACCCAGCTGGTCAGGAAGGCGAGCTGGAGCTGCGAGACGAGCGGTCCCGTGACGCGGCACATCGCGTCGGCGAACCGGCCGTCCGCGAAGTGGTCCTCGATCCCCGTCCCGCCGACGTAGGCCACCCGTCCATCGATCACCATCATCTTGCGGTGGTCGAAGTGGAAGGCGTCCTCGCCGTGGACCTCCAGCTTCCGGTCGCCGATCCGGCCGCGGCGCAGGACGAGCAGCCCGTCGTTCGAGACGATCTCGGCGCCGGCCGCCCGGAGCCGCTCGAACAGCCCGCGGCTCGTCGAATCGACCATGCTCCCGATCGAATCGACCGCGACCTTCACCTCGAGCCCGGCCGCCGCCCGCTCGGCCAGCGCGTCCGCGAACGCGTCCGCGATCGTCCCGGGCCGGAACGCGTAGAAGAGCAGGTGGACGTGGTCCTGCGCGGCCGCGATGTCCTCGAGGATCCGCGGGAAGTAGCGCCGGCCATGCAGCAGGATCTCGACGCTCGCGACCGTGGTCGGGGCGAAGGTCAACGCTTCGTCGCGCCGCCGGATCGAGCGCATCGCGAGCAGCTCCGCGGCGACCGGGCGCGACGCCTCGGGCGTCACCGCGTCGGAGCGGACGGGTGCCCGGCCGGGCAGGTACCGCGATCGGCGCCGGCGCTCGGCCACCCCGATCGCCGTCGCGCCCACTCCCACGGCGACGACGGCCGCCCGGCGAACTCTCGGCATCCCGTCCCCAAGCTCGACCCGCGTCCTCGCCGGGCTCGACAGCCCCGTGCTCCCGCAGGTCCGGGAGGGATGGTGGCCCGGACCCCGTGCAGGCCGCAAGAGGGCGGGCCACCCGGCGCCGGTCCGCGTCGGCTCGCCCGCCCCGGGGTTGACAAGCTTCTCCGGACCCATACTATTCCGATAGGTTAATTAACCGAAGGGCGAAATGCAGACACGACCCGATCCCCTCAGCACCACCTTCGCGGCCCTGGCGGACCCGACGCGACGCGCGATCCTCGCCCGGCTCGCGAACGGCGAGGCCACCGTCACGGAGCTGGCCGCCCCGTTCGACCTGAGCCTGCCCGCGATCTCGAAGCACCTCAAGGTGCTCCAGCGGGCACGGCTGATCGAGCAGGGCCGCCAGGCGCAGTGGCGACCGTGCCGGCTGACCCCGGCCCCGCTGCGGGACGTCGCCGACTGGGTCGACGACTACCGACAGCACTGGCAGGAGAGCTTCGAGCGCCTCGACGACTACCTCCGCGAACTCCAGCACGAGGAGCCAGACCGATGACCACCCAGCTCGTCGACACCGACACCGCCCCAGGAGGAGAGACCGTGGCAATCCGACAGTTCGGCAACGATCGGACCACCGCCTACGCCGACGGCACGCTGTTCGTGATGGAGCGCGTCTTCGACGCCCCACGCGAGCTCGTCTGGGACGTGATCACGAATCCCGATCGGATCGGTCGGTGGTGGGGCCGCCATCACACCGTCACGATCGTCGAGGAGCAGGACGTCCGGGTCGGCGGGCGGTGGCGGTACGTCAGCCGGGCGCCAGACCGCGCGGACGTCCCGTTCAAGGGCGAGTTCCTCGAGCTGGATCCGCCCGCCCGCCTCGTCTACACGTTCACGGTCGACATCCCGGGGATGTCGGACGTGGTCGGCGTGATCACCACGACGCTCGAGGACGTCGACGGTCAGACCCGTCTCGTCGAAACGAGCCGGTTCGACTCGGTCGAGCAGCTCGACGAGCAGGTCGGCGTCGGGATGGTCGACGGCGCGCTGGAGCAGTGGGACCGCCTCGCCGACGAGATCGCCCGCGGCTGACCGCCGCCAGGCCTCGGCATGTCAGGCACCTGCAACGCGCCCGATCGCCCGGTCGGCGCGCGCGTGGGCTCGCGTGGGCCACGGTGGAGCAGACCGAAGGGACGCGGGAAGGAGTGCCCCAGATGTGCCTGACCTGTGGCTGCATGGACGCCCACCTCGAGATGGGCGAGGCCAACATCACCTACGAGGACGTGAAGCGCGCGGCCGACGCGAACGGCCGCTCGGTCGAGGAGACGTTCGAGATCATCGAGCGAACGAAGGCCAAGGACGTCCAGCAGCACCCGAACGAGTACACCGCGAAGACCACTGCCGGCGCCTGAGCCGACGTTCCGCCTGCGGTCAGCCCCGCGGCGGCCAGAACAGCGGCTGGTCCTTCTCGCAGACGGTGATCCGGTAGCCGTCCGGGTCGGCCATCGCAAACGTCCCGGTGCCTAGTTGAACGTCATCGTGCCGCCGGGCCCGGTCAGGATCAGCTCCGAGGCCGTGACCTGGTAGTTGGTCGCGCTGGACAGGCCGGCCAGGAACGGCTGCTCGAGCGAGCCGGGCGGGCAGGCCACGAGCGTCGTCGGGCCCGGCAGGATCGTGATCCCGCCCGCCGAGGTGGTGGTGTAGGTGCCCGCGACGTTGTTGCAGTCGACCTTCGAGGCGAAGGAGCCATCGGTGGCGAAGGTGATCGTGTACTTCGTCGGATCCGGCAATCCGCCGATGAAGGTGCCGGTGGACGACGTCCATTCCCAGTCCCTGCCGGTCAGCCCGCTGGCAGACGAGCTCTGGTTGCAGCCGGCGACGAGCGCGGTCGCCGCGGTCAGGGCGAGGACGAGGCCGAGGATCGTGCGGCGCATGCGGGCATCTCCTGAGGTGGGCACGGCCATGCGGCCCTCGAACGGGGACGATCCGCCCTGCGGGCCGGCGGGGCGAGGGGGCGCGCACAACGGGCGGCCCGGCGCGGACAGGCGAAGCGCCAGATTGCTGACAGGAATCGGCTCGTCCGAGCGCTAGGGTTGGGCGGATGACCAGCCCGATCCGGCCCGCCTACGCGAACTGGCCCGGCTACAACCGTCGCCTCCGCGACGTGGTCGGCGCCCTGACCGATGCGCAGCTTGCGCTGCAGCCGGCGCCGGATCGCTGGCCCCTCTGGGCGACGATCGGGCACGCCGCCTGCCAGCGCGTGTTCTGGCTCTGCGACTTCGCCGGCGAGCCCGGCGCCGAGACGACGCGGTTCACGAACGCCAGCTACGACTGCCCCGGCGACGACGACCTCGAGCACGTGCTGGGACCGGAGGACCTCGTGACGGCCCTCGATTCGACCTTCCGGATCGTCGAGAAGTGCCTGGACACGTGGACGGTCGAGTCGCTCGACGAGGTCCTCCGCCGGCCCGAATGGGACGACTCCTGGGTCCACACCCGGGGCGCCGTGATCCAGCGGGTCTTCAGCCACGACGTCTACCACGTCGCCGACGTGAACGGCACGCTCGGCGCGAACGGCCTCGTGCAGGTGGATCTCTGGGACTGACGGCGCGGCCCGTTCGACAATGACTCCGACGACGGGCCATGGCCGGTCCGGAGGAGGCTGACATGCAGATCGACGGCAAGGTCCTGACGGTCACGGGCGCCGGCAACGGCGTGGGCCGGGCGGTCACGCTCGAGGCGCTGCGACGGGGCGCCCGGGTGGCGGGGACGGACATCAGCGAGGCCGGGTTGGCCGAGACGGCCGGGCTGGCCGCGGCGGCCGGGCTGGCCGCGACGGGCGACCGGCTCGCGACGTTCCCGCTCGACATCACGGATCGGCCCGCGGTGGCCGCGCTGCCCGGCCGGGTCGTGGAGCGGTTCGGCGCGGTCGACGGCCTGGTCCACCTCGCGGCGATCATCCAGCCGTTCCTGCCGGTCAGGGACCTCGATGACGCGACGGTGGACCGGGTCCTGAACGTGAACCTCTGGGGCACGCTGAACCTCGATCGCGCGTTCCTGCCCGTCCTGCTCGTCCGGCCGGAAGGCCACATCGTGAACACGTCGAGCATGGGCGGGTTCATCCCGGTCCCCGGGCAGACGATCTACGGAGCGTCGAAGGCCGCGGTGAAGCTGCTCACCGAGGGCCTGCGCGCCGAGTGTCGCGGGACGTCCGTCCGGATCACGGTCGTCATCCCCGGCGGGATGGCAACGAACATGCCCGCGAACTCGGGCGTGACGATCAACCTGCCGGCCGGCGCCGACGTCGAGAAGCTGGCGAAGAACCTGACCACCCCCGAGTCCGCGGCGAAGCAGATCCTCGACGGGATGGAGCGCAACGCCTACCGGGTCCTGATCGGACGCGACGCGAAGATGATGGACGCCCTCTATCGGGTGAATCCGTCCGGCGCGGCGGCGCTGATCGCCCGCCAGATGCAGGGCCTGATCGGCTCGTGACGAGCGGGCCTCCGCTCGAGCTGACCCGCGATCAGGTCCTCGCCCACCGGCGCCGGGTCGGCGCCCTGGACGAGCGACTGAACCCAGGCCCCGCGTCCCTCCGGCGCGTGGCCTGGGCGGGCCTGACGGACAGCATGCCGCGGGCCGCCCTCCTCTCGATCCACGCCCGCGTCGCCGCCACGAAGCCCGACACCTTGCAGGACCCGGCGCTCGTCCAGGTCTGGGGCCCGCGGTTCAGCGCCTACGTCGTGTCCACGGAGGACCGCTGGGTCTTCACGCTCGGCAGGCTCCCGGACGAGGGCGCCGCTCGCCGGCGCGCCAAAACCATGGCCGAACGCGCCGATGCCTTCCTCGCCGGTCGACGGCTCCCGTACGGCGACGTCGGCCGGGGGATCGGCGTCAACCCGAACATGCTGCGGTACGGGGCGACCACCGGCCGGCTCCTCATCGAATGGGACGGCGCCCGCCAGCCCGTGATCCGGTCCGTCCCGTCCCCGACCCAGGATCCGCTCGAGGCGCGGTCGGAGCTCGTCCGGCGCTATC
>DATBGP010000162.1:0-3512 GCA_036557925.1 Candidatus Limnocylindrales bacterium
GGATCGGCGTCGCAAAGGTCCGAATCTCCCGGGACGCGTCCGGGACGGCCATCAGTCGATCGTGAAGTGGTCCGGCCCCTGATAGCGGCCGGTCCGCTCTTTCTCGATCTGCATCAGGACGTCGTTCAGGAGCGACGAGGCGCCGAACCGGAACCAGTCGGGCGTCATCCAGCGCGGCCCGAGCGTCTCGTAGAGGACCACGAGGTACTGGATCGCCTCCTTGGCGACGCGGATTCCGCCGGCCGGCTTCATCCCGACCTGGCGCCCCGTCTGGCGCTCGAAGTCGCGGATCGCCTCGAGCATCACGAGGGTCACGGGCAGCGTCGCCGCCGGCGTCACCTTGCCGGTCGAGGTCTTGATGAAGTCGGCGCCGGCGGCCATCGCGAGCACCGAGGCCCGCCGGACGTTGTCGTACGTCTCCAGCTCGCCGGTCTCGAGGATCACCTTCAGGTGGGCGTCGCCGCAGGCGTCCTTGACGTCGACGATCTCCTCGAAGACGGTCAGGTAATCGCCGCTCAGGAACGCGCCGCGATCGATGACCATGTCGATCTCGTCGGCGCCGGCCTCCGCGGCGGCCCGGGTCTCGGCGATCTTGATGTCGCGGAAGGTCTGGCCGGATGGGAAGCCCGTCGCGACCGAGGCGACCTTGACGGTCGAGCCCTTGAGCGCGTCCTTCGCCTCCTCGACGAGCGCGGGGTAGACGCAGATCGCGGCAACGGACGGGATCGTCGGGTCGCCGGGCTGCGGGTGCGTCCCCTTCGCGCAGAGCGCCCGGATCTTGCCTGGCGTGTCCTTCCCCTCGAGGGTCGTGAGATCCATCATCCGGATCGCCAGGTCGAGCGCCCAGAGCTTCGACTGCCTCTTGATCGAGCGCTTCTTCAGGCTGTCGACCCGCTCCTCGACGCCGACCTGGTCGACGCTGCTGACCCGGCCGAGGAGGCTTCCGAGCGCGCCCGGCCGGCCGTCCCACGAGCGAACGAGCTCGTGGGCCCGCTCCCGGGCGAGCGTGTCGGGGCGATGGGCGGTGGCCATGGGACGGTGAGGATACATCGCGGTTCCGCGGGCCTCTCCGGATGGCGCCGCGATGCACCGGGGACTCATTCCGGGCGTGTCCAAGCGTGGCGGGTGTGCGATGTCGGCGATTCGCGGCTTCTGCCGAACGTGCCGACCGTGACGCTGATGCGCCGGTGACTCATCGCCGGCCCGGCGTCGCGCCTGGAGCGGGGGGCCGCGCGGTCGCGCCCCCTCCGCCGGCCCCGCGTCGCGCCTGGTGCGGGAGGCCGCGCGGTCGCGCCCCCTCCGCCGGCCCGGCGCCGCGCCTGGTGCGGGGCGCCGGGCGGTCGCGCCCCCTCCGCCGGCCCGGCGCCGCGCCTGGTGCGGGGCGCCGGGCGGTCGCGCCCCGTGGCCCGCCAAGCGCCCTAGCGGCCGGCCCGGACCTTCGGCAGCGGCGGCAGGTTCTTCCGGCCCTCCACGAGGAAGTGCCGGAACCAGTCGCGGACCACCTTCAGGTTCTCGGCCCGGCGGAACGGCGTCCCGGAACGCGTCAGCTCGTGGGTCTCCTCCGGCACGCGGAGCAATCGAACGGGACGGCGGTGCGAGCGCAGCACGGTGAAGAGCAGCTCGGCCTGGCCGACGGTCGTCCGGATGTCGTTCTCGCTGTGCTGGATCAGGAGCGGCGTCCGGATCCGGTCGGCGTAGGTGATCGGCGACTGGTCGCGGAAGATCGCCGGGTCCTCCCAGGGGATCGCCCGGAACTCGTACCGGGGCCAGAACCCGCTGCTCAGGTCGCCGGTCAGGAACAGCGTCTTCAGGTCGCTCACCGACCGGCAGGTGATCGCGGCGGCGAAGCGATCGTCGTGGCCGAGGATCCAGTTCGTCAGGTAGCCGCCGTACGAGCCGCCGGTGAGCCCGAGGCGCGCCGGGTCGGCGAGTCCGTCCGCCACGAGGGCGTCGATCCCGGCGAGGACGTCGCGCGTCGGGCCCGGGCCCCAGTCGGCGAGGTTCGCCTCGTTGAACGCCCGACCGTAGCCCTCGGAGCCGCGCGGGTTCGAGAAGAAGACGCCCATCCCGTTCGCGGCCAGGAGCTGGAACTCGAGGATCGGCGCCCAGCCGTACAGCGTGTGCGGGCCGCCGTGGATCTCGGTGACGACCGGCGCCGGACCGGGCCCGCCGCGACCGGCTCGCCGCGACCGGCCCGTGCCGTTCCGGTGGTCCTCCGGAACGTCCGCGGGCGGGAGGTACCAGCCCTGGATCCGGCGCCCCTCGACTTCGATCCATCGCTCGACCGGCTCCCGCAGCTCGACCTCGGCGAAGACCTCCCGGTTCAGGTGGGTCAGCCGGCGTGGCGCACCCTGTGTCCCGTCGCGGACCCAGAGGTCGCTCAGCTCGGTCGGCGACGACCGGAGCCAGGCCGTGCGGATTCGACCGCGTCCGAGCGCGACCTGGTCGAAGGCGCTGACCAGGTGGTGGCCGGTCGTCAGCCGCTCCAGGCGGCCGTCCGTCGTCGCGACCCGATGCAGCTCCATGCTGCCTTCGTGCGGGGCGGTGAACGTCAGCCAGTCGCCGTCGGCCGTGACGACGAGCCGCGACTCCTCGCCCGGCACGATGTCGCTGTTCATCGTCGAGGCCGGCATCACGTCGTGGACCCCGGTCAGGTTCCGCCCGCCCCGCGGATCGCCCGCGTCCGAGCCGTCGGCGGCGATGAGCCAGACGTCGCTCCGGTAGAAGTTGTCGGGAAGGTAGCCGCCGAGCGCCGCGATCGAGCGCCCATCGGGCAGCCATGCCGGATGGCCGAAGATCGCCGCGTCCGAGGTCAGGCGGGTCGTTCGCCCGCTGTCGACGTCGAGGACGACGAGGTGGGCCCGCGGCTCCAGGTCGTGGTCGCGGCGGAGGTTCGTCGCGTAGACGATCCTCCGGCTGTCCGGCGACCAGACGGCGTCGCCCACGCCCGCCCGCTCCGACGTGAGCTTCCGGGCCTCGCCGGTCTCGGCGTTCACGAGCCAGAGCTGGGCGATCGTGTGGTACACGAACCCGGCCCCGTTGAAGAGATAGCCGAGCCGGTCGACGAAGTGGTAGTCCGACTCGGGGGCGTCCCCCGGCTTCGGCGACCCGGACTTGCCCCGCAGGCGGTGGTCCTCGTCGCGGGTCGAGCCGTGGGAGGTGCTCGCCACGAGGAGCCAGCGCCCGTCCGGCGACCACTCGACCGAGTCGGCGCCGCGGGGCAGGTCCGTGAGCCGTCGCGCCTCGCCGCCGTCGAGCGGCAGGAGGTGGACCTGCTGGCCGTCCTCGCGGCTCTTCGCCTCGCCGGCGGTGGGCTCCTCCTCGACCTGGAGCCGGCGGTCGGACAGGAACGCGAGCGTTCGCCCATCCGGCGAGAACCGGGCCGACCGATCGTGCTTGGCGCCGATCGTCAGCCGTCGCGGCTCGCGATCTGCCCGATCGCCGTCGACGTCGACGGCCCAGAGCGCGTGGCGGTAGCCGTCCTTCGACGGCGCGACCGTCTGGACCGTGAA
>DATBGP010000163.1:0-5106 GCA_036557925.1 Candidatus Limnocylindrales bacterium
GCTGGCTGGATCCCGGGCTCGCGGACCTCGGCGAGCTCCACGGCCTCTTCGCGCCGACCGACGAGGTCGCGCTGCGGATCGAACCGGTCAGCGACCTCGTGAACAACGTCCGCAACGACGGACCGAACCTCGTCGTCCCGATCGATCCGACTGCGGTCACCGGCGGGGAGTCATCGGCCGCGCCCGCCCTGCCCGGACTGTTCGACTGAGTCAGTCCGCGACGGCGCTCCAGCCGACGTCCGCGGACGCGGCGGCGAACGCCTCGGCCGGGGTCGCGCCGCCGTCCAGCGCCGCCGCGTAGCGACCGACGAGGCTGGCAAACGCCCCCTCGGCGTCCTCAGTTGGCGCCTCGAGGACGGTCGCGTCGTCCGGGAGCGGCACCGCGGCTCCGGCCCCGTCCCATGCCACGACGATCAGCCGGGCGCCGGACCACGTCGCCGCCTCGACGACGGCCCGGAACGCCGGCTCGTCGAGCCGCTGGGCGATCACGACGACGCGGTAGTCGGGCAGGTACTGGAGGGCGAGCTGTAGATCGGCCGCGTCGAGGCTCGGGCCGGTCGGCGTCGGCGCCGGTTGAGCGGGCGCGGCGACCGCATCGGCATCGGCCGGGTCGGCGCCGAAAGCCGCGCGGTGGGCGACCTCGTCGATCGGTCGTTCGGGCTCGGTCTCCGGCGTGTCGTCCACCACGGGTGACGGCGCGAGGTCGCGGAGCACCGCCACATGCCCCACGCCGACGGCAGCGACGGACAGGAGGATCGCGTCACCCGCGGGCCCCTCGCCGACCTTGCCCACGACCTGGACCGAGGCCCCGGCGAGCACCGCCGACCGGGCGACGGCGGCGGACAGCCCCGCGGCAACGACCGCTCCCCCGTCGCGGCGACCGATCGGGCTCCCGATGACGGCGATCACCAAGCGAGCCTAGCAGTCGCTCGGCTCGATTCGGCGTCGGCCACGGTGCCCGGCGCGCGGGTCCCGACCGGGACGAGCGTGCCCGCCGCGATCCTGAGTCATCTGGTGACTCGGACGCGGACGCAAGAGACCAGCAGCACCGTCAGCGGTCGACCGAAGGTTCCTGGCCGGTCGTCTCGCTGTCGTCGGCCGGGGGCGGCTCCTCCGCGCCCTCGGTCGGGCCGGCCGGCCCCTCGTCGACCGGTCCGAGGCCCTCCTGGACGCCCGCGTCCCGACCCTCGTCGAGCGGGCCGCGATCGCGCTCCACCACGATCGGCCCGAGACCGGCTGCCTCGAGCTCCCCGACGAACGCGTCCGCATCGCCGACGAGGACGATCGCGGACGCGTCCGGGCGGACGTGGGCGACCGCCGCGGCCTGGACCGCGTCGACCGAGACGGCCTCGATCCCGACGCGATAGCGGATCAGCTCGTCGTCGGGCAGGTCGTGCACGGCCAGGCCGGCCAGGGCCCCGACGATCGCCCCGGCCGTCTCGAACCGGAGCGGGAACACGCCGACCAGGAAGTCGCGCGCGGACTTCAGCTCCGCATCGGTGACCGGACCGGACCGGATCCGCTCGAGCTCGGCCATGGTGTCGAGCACGGCGGGGACCGTGACCTCGGTGTTGACGGCGGCCCGCGCGGCGAATGGGCCGGCAGCCCGCCGGAGATCGAACCCGGCGCCGGCGCCGTACGTGTAGCCCTTCTCTTCGCGGAGCTTCGTGTTCAGCCGGGAGTTGAACAGCCCGCCGAGGATCGCGGCCATCACCGAGAGCGCGTGGTAGTCCGGGATCCGTCGCGGCAACCCGAGATGCCCGATCCGGATCTCCGTCTGGACCGAGCCCGGCCGGTGGAGGACGCGGACGAACCGCTCCCGGACGGCGTTCTCGGCCACGATCGCGCCGGACACCCCGGCGCCGAACCGGGAGCCCCACGTGCCGAGCAGGCGATCCGCGATCGCCCGGACGTCGAGCCCGGTCAGGTCGCCGCCCACGACGAGCGTCGCCCGCGCGGGATCGAGCCCGCGCTCGTAGGCGGCACGGAGCCGCGCGGCGTCGAGCCCCTCGACCGTCTCCCGGGTCCCGCCCGACGGCCGCCGGTACGGCGAGCCGCCGCTGTAGATCGTCGCGGCGAACGCCTCGTCGGCGCGGCGTCGCGGGTCGGCTTCCGCCTGGAGGAGGTCGTTCAGGCGCTCGTCACGCAGCCGCTCGACCTCGGCATCGGGGAACGTCGGCCGGAGAGCGACCTCGGCGAGCAGCTCCAGGGCCGGCGCGAGCCGGGCCGCGGGCACGTCGACGCCGATCGACATCGCGTCCCAGCCGGCCTCGGCGTGGAGACCCGCGCCCAGCCGCTCGGTCGCCTCGACGAGCGAGATCGCGTCGTGCGCCTCGGTGCCCTCGGTCAGGGCGCGGGCCGCGAGGACCGTCGCGCCGCCGTCGGCATCGGGCTCGTCCACGGCGCCGTTCCGGAGCACGAGCGTGGCGGAGACGAGCGGACGCCCGGGAAGGTCGACGACCACGAGCGAGAGCCCGTTGGCGAGCTTCGACCGCTCGACCGCTGGAAAGTCGTACGGCCGCGGAGTGCCGGGAGTGGGCCGCTCGGCGACGACCGTGACATCGGCGCTCATGCCGCGACCTCCTCGTCGCTGTCGCGCTCGGCGGGCTCGGCGGCCTCCTCGGCCGCCTCGGTCGGCTCCTCCGCCGATGCCGTGTCGGCGGTCGGCAGCTCGGGCAGATAGGTGAGCACGACCCGGTTGTCCGGTCGGAAGACGTCGCCCGCGACCGCGCGGATCTGCTCGGCGCTGACCGAGAGGTAGCGGCCGAGCATCCGGTTGATCAGGTCGGGGTCGTCGAAGAGCGTCGCGTACATCGAAAGCCGGTCGGCCCGCTCCTCGACCCGCGACAGCCCCGCCAGCTCCTCGGTCTCGATGAGCGCTCGGGCGCGGGCCAGCTCGTCGTCGCTGATCGGCTCGCGTCCGAGCCGGTCCAGCTCCTCGTGGAGCGCCGCCTCGACCTTCTCGACCGGGACACCCGGCCGGACCGTCGCCCAGCCGGCGGCGATCGACGCTCCGCCGACGAAGCCGAGCGCGACGAGCGCGACGTCCTGGGCGATCCGCTCCTCGCGCACGAGGCGGCGATGGAGACGCGAGCCCTTGCCGCCGGCGAGGACCTGGGCGGCGATGTCGAGCGCATCGAGCCTCGGATCGCCGTAGGCCGGCGCCCGGAAGCCGACGTAGACCCGCGGCAGCGGGACGCGGTCGTGGACCGTCTCGCGGCGCTCGCCGCCGAGCGTGGGCGGCAGGGACAGGTCGCCGAGCTTCGGGATGTCGGGGTTCGCCGGGATGCCGCCGAAGTAGCGCTCGGCCCAGCGCCGGATGTCGTCCGGGTCGACGTCGCCGACGACGGACAGGACCGCGTTGTTCGGCGCGTAGTAGGTCCGGAAGAACGAGCTGACGTCCTCGATCGAGGCGGCGTCGAGGTCCTCCATCGAGCCGATCGTCGTGTGGTGGTACGGATGCTCGGGCGGATAGAGGTGGCCCTGGATCTTCTCGTACCACGAGCCGTACGGCCGGTTGTCGTACGACCACCGCTTCTCGTTCTTCACGACCTCGCGCTGGTTGTCCAGGTTCTCCTGGCTCAGGGCGTCGAGGAGGGTGCCCATCCGGTCGGCCTCGAGCCAGATCGCGAGCTCGGCCTGGTGCGACGGCAGCGTCTCGTAGTAGTTCGTCCGATCGAGCCAGGTGCTTCCGTTCAGGGTCCCCCCGGCGGCCTGGACGAGGGCCATGTGCTCGGCCTTGGCGACGTTCCGGGAGCCCTGGAACATCACGTGCTCGAACAGGTGGGCGAAGCCGGTCTTGCCCTCGACCTCGTGCTTCGAGCCGACGTCATACCAGAGGTTGACGGCGACGACGGGAGCGAGTCGATCGACCGACACGATCAGCCGGAGGCCGTTCGGCAGCCGCTCGTCGGTGAACGGGACGGTGGGCACGCTGGACATCGGGTGGACGGGCTCCTCGGGCTGGTGGCCGGGTGCGGTCAGGGGCGTCGATTGTAGGTCCGGTCTGCCGGGCCGGCGCGGTCGCTCGTCGAACTTCGATCCTCCCTGCACGGCAGGCCACGATAGGACGATGATCAGCACGCGGCCGAAGTCGCGGCGCCGTGGCCTTGACACGGCCCTCTTCCAGCTGTTAGATAACCATCTAACACGGCATGGACGAGCCGCCGCTGAGACGGCCGTCGAACCCGGAACCCAGGAGCGACGCGAGAGCGATGGCAGCCCGACCGGCAGTGAAGCGACCCGCGGGACGACCCGCCGATGCGCCGGCGCGCCCGATCGTCCGCAACCTGAACCGCGGCGAGGCCGCCTACCGGATCGACTGGGACGTCCGCACCACCTACGACTTCGTCTTCTCGCTCTCGGGCGATGCCGGCTCGACCGACGACCTCCCGGCGGCGGATCGCGAGTGGCTCGTCGCGACGCGCAAGTCGCTCGACCCCGAGGCCCAGGCGGGCATCGCCAACCTCTTCGAGAACGAGCTCGCGATCCACGCCGGCGTCCTGCTCGTGGACCTGCCGACCATCCGGACCTCGGCCGACGTCGTCGACCTCATCACGGACACGTCGCCGCGCGACCTGATGACCGCACTGCTGGCCGACGATCACCACGACGCCGACCTCGCCGCCGTGCTGGCCCGCGCGATCGACGGCGACGCCAAGGCCGTCGACGAGCTCGCCGAGACGCTCCCCGAGTACCACAGGCAGGGCCGCCTGGAGCTGCTGAAGGACCCGGTCCTCGCGAAGTCGCGGATCCTGGGCGTCCTCCAGGCGTGGCAGCCGAAGTTCGCCGAGATCGAGGCGCGCGTCGGCAGGATCCTCGAGCGCGACTACGACAGCCGCGCCGCCGATCGCGAGCGGCTCGCCCCGGCCGACCTGATCGAGACCACGACGGGCGGGCTGCGCTACCTCCCGGAGCCGGGGATCTCGCGGATCATCCTCGCCCCCTCCTACTTCTCGCGCCCGTACAACTTCCTGATGGACGGCCGCGATTGGCGGTTCTTCGGATACCCGGTCGCCGACAGCGCGCTGGACCCCCGCGAAGGGCTCACCCCACCGCTCTCCGTGGTCCGGCTCCACCGGGCCCTCGGCGACGAGACCCGGCTCC
>DATBGP010000164.1:0-5695 GCA_036557925.1 Candidatus Limnocylindrales bacterium
AGGTGGTCATGGGCATCAGCGATCGGGTCACGGTCCTCGACCACGGCGAGCTCATCGCCGAGGGCACGCCCGACGAGGTCCGCCGCAACCCGAAGGTCATCGAGGCCTACCTCGGAGCCCCGGCATCATGACCGCCGTCGCGCCGGGCGCGGCCGGGGCCGCGGGGAGCGGCGCCCCCGAGCCCCTGCTCAAGCTCGAGAACGTCCACACGTACTACGGCCAGATCCACGCGCTCCAGGGCATCAACCTCGAGGTCAACAAGGGCGAGGTCGTCACCCTGATCGGGGCGAACGGCGCGGGCAAGACGACGACCCTCAAGACGGTCTGCGGCCTGCTCCATCCGCGCCAGGGCACGGTCACGTTCGACGGCAAGAACGTCTCGTCGACGGGCGCCCATGCGCTCGTCCGGGCCGGCATCGGGCACGCGCCCGAGGGCCGCCGCATCTTCTCCCGCCTGACCGTCCTCGAGAACCTCCAGATGGGCGGGTTCACCCGGCCCCGCGTGGAGATCGACGAGGACGTCGACCGGGTGATGACCCTCTTCCCGCGTCTCCGGGAGCGGACCCACCAGCAGGGCGGCACGCTCTCCGGCGGCGAGCAGCAGATGCTCGCGATCGGCCGGGCGATGATGTCGCGGCCGCGGCTCCTGCTGCTCGACGAGCCGTCGCTCGGGCTGGCGCCGATCCTCATCCAGGTGGTCTTCGAGACGATCAAGGAGATCAACGCGGCGGGGACGACGATCCTCCTCGTGGAGCAGAACGCGCTGCAGGCGCTGAACATCGCCCACCGCGGATACGTGCTCCAGACGGGCCACGTCGTCCTCTCCGGGGAGGCCAGCTCGCTTCGCGAGAACGAGACCGTCCGCAAGGCGTACCTCGGGGAGATCTGAGCCGGCGGGCGAGTCGCTCGCGGGGGTGATCGGTGGCCGACGAGCCGGAGCACGACCGAGACGAAGCGGAGCGTCGGACGCCCGTCGACGGACCGTCGCGGGTCGTCGCCGGATCGAGACCGCCCGCAGCCTCGACGCTGGTCCGGATCGGCGGCCCGGACCGCGGCCCCGGACTCATCGTCGTCGCGATCGCCGTCTTCGTCGTGATCGCCTTGGTCAAGCCCTGGCCGGTCCCGTCCGCAGGAGGGCCGACCTTCGGACCGGCGACCCCGCCTCCGACGACCCAGCCCACGGTCGACCCGCTGGCCGCGATCCGGCTCGACTGCCAGGATCCGCCGAGCTGGCGGATCTTCTCGCGCGAACGCTGGCCTGGTGGCGTCCTCCGCTCGTGGCTGAGCCTCGAGCCGCTGGCGACCGCGACCGGACCGCTCGACCCCGCCATCCGGGCCATCCCGATCAGCCCGGAGATCGTGGCGCTCGGGTATTGCGCACCGTGGACCGGACCGGAGCGCCCGCCGGACGACGTCCGGTTCCTGGCCTGGGCGGTGGGGGTCGAGGAGTCCGACGGTGTCGCGCGGCCGGTGGCCACCTCGCTCGAGCTGCGGTCGGCCAGCACGACGCTCGCCCCGCCGCTCGGGGCGCTCATCGGCCCGCCGGTGGTGTCCGGCCGGATCCGCAACGGACTCTGGCCGCCGGGAACGTACGTCTTGGCCCTGACGGGAGCCGGGTTCGAGCGGTGGTGGGCGGTCCGGATCGGGACGTCCGAGGTCGACCGTGGAACCCCGCCCTGATCTGACGGTCGCGCGGTTCCGCGGGTTCGCCACACGGGCTGGCTCGGCGACCGCGGATCGCGGCGCGACCGGCTCCGGTCGCGACTCCGGACACGCCCGTACCATGAGGCGATGGATCTCCGACTCCACGACCTGCGGGCGCTCGTCGGCGGCGCCTCGAGCGGCCTCGGGCGGGCGATCGCCACGGAGCTCGCGAACGAAGGCGCGCAGGTCGCCCTGACCGCCCGGCCGGGGCCCCGCCTCGACGCAGCGGCGGCGTCCACCCACGGCCTGGCCGTCCCGGCGGACCTGTCGACCGAGGGCGGGCCGGCCGGCGCCGTCGAGGCGGCGGTCGGCGCGTTCGGCGGCCTCGACCTCCTCCTCGTGAACAGCGGCGGCCCGGCGATGGGCACGTTCGAGACCCTCGACGAGGCGACCTGGCACTCGGCGATCGAGGGCACGCTGCTGAGCGCGATCCGGCTCATCCGGGCGGCCCTCCCGCACCTCCGCGAGTCGCCTGCGCCGGCGATCCTCGTGATCCTGTCGAGCTCGGCCCGCGAGCCCATCCCGAACCTCACGACCTCGAATGCCCTGCGTCCCGGCCTCGCCGGGCTCCTCAAGTCGCTGTCGGCCGAGATCGCCCCGATCCGGATCAACGGGATCGCACCCGGCCGGGTCGCGACCGATCGGATCGCCAGGCTCGACGCGTCGCGGGCGGCCGCGAGCGGCCGGACCGTGGACGACATCGCGGGCGAGACCATCGCCCGGATCCCGCTCGGGCGGTACGGCGAGCCGGCGGAGGTCGGCCGAGTCGGGGCGTTCCTCCTGTCGCCCGCTGCGAGCTACGTCACGGGCGCGATCGTCCCGGTCGACGGCGGGATGGTGCGAGCCCTGCCGTGAGGCGGGCGACACGCCGCCACTCCGGCCGGGCCCTGGCCTTCGTCCTCGCGATCCCGCTGGCCGGCGGCTGCGCCGCGCACGCGGTGCCGGCGCCCGCGGCCTCGGCGGGCGCCAGCCTGCAGCCCGGGCCGCCCGGCCTCGACTGGGTGACCGCCGACGTCGAGCGGCCCGAGGGGATGGACGCCACGCCGCCGTCCGTGCCACCGGTCGGCGCCGGCGGCGGTCTCGGGCATCCCGGCCACTTCTCGAGCCAGGGCAACCCGTACGACCTCGCGCCCGTGGGCGAGCGGATCGTCGCGGTCGGCTATACGTTCCCGGACTTCGTGCCCGTGACCTGGACCTCGGCCGCGCCGGATCGCAGGGTCTGGACGCTCGCCGGCCTGCCGGCGGCCACTGACGGCGCGTTCGCCTTCTCGATCGCGACCGGCGGCGAGGCCGGCCCGACGAGGGGGCGCGTCGCGGTGGTGGGTCGGATCAACGCCGACGCGGCGGCCTGGACGTCGACGGACGGTGTCGCGTGGCAGTCCGTGGACGGCGGCCCGGCGTTCGTCGAGGCGCCGGAGACCGCGATGACGACGGTGGTCGCGGGACCGAAGGGGTTCGTCGCAGGCGGCACCACGGGCGTCGGGAACCGCCCCGGTTCGGCCCGGTTCTGGACGTCGCCCGACGGAACCGCGTGGACCCGGCTGCCCGATGGACCGGGGATGCGTGACGGCCGGGTCGCCTCGATCGCCGCCGGATCGGCTGGTCTCGTCGCGGTCGGGACGACGGGTCCGGTGGGCAACGCGACCGGATCCGCGGTCTGGACCTCGGCCGACGGGTCGGCCTGGGAGCGCGTCCCGGCCTCGCCGGAGCTGGCGGCGGGCGAGATGGCGTCGGTGACGGCCGGCGGCCCGGGCTGGGTGGCGGTCGGGTCGGATCTCGCGTCCAGGGCCGCGATCGTCTGGCTTTCGTCGGACGGACGGACGTGGCGCCGGGTGCCTGCCCAGGACTCGCTCGTGTACCACGGCCTCGGGATCACGATGGCCGACGTCGTCGCGGGCCCGGCCGGCCAGCTCGTCGCGGTGGGCCACTTCCTGTTCGGCCAGCAGTTCGGCCAGGGGACGGCCTGGACGTCCGATGACGGCGGCACCACGTGGACGCGGATGCCCGACCAGGCGTCGCTCGGCCAGGGCGAGCCGCAGGCGGTGATCCCCGACGGTCCGGGCTACGTGGCGACGGGCACGATCGGCGCCCCCGACAACTACATTCCGACCGTCTGGCTCTCCCCGTCCAACCGCTGAGCCCGCGCGGCGGCGTCCCAGCGTCATCGGGGCGCGAACAGCCGGAACTGCGCTCGTCCAGCCGCGACCCCCGACTGCGTTCGTCGCGGATGGGCGGGGCTGGCAAGGCGCGGGCGAGCAGCGGAGCGAGCGCACCTCGAGGTGCGTGAGCGAGCAGCGCAGCCGGCAACGCCGTCCAGCGTCGTCCAGGCGCGACAGCCCCCGACCCTAGACTCGTTCCTCGCGGGTCATGTTGTAGACGGCGCGGCTCAGCAGCACCAGCCCGAGCGCGGCGAGCCACATGCCGTATGCCCGCGTCGGGAACAGGACCTCCGGGTTCGTCAGCGCCAGGTCGATCGCCCGGATCGCCAGCGCGATCCAGCCGAGCACCGTGAGGATCAGGAAGCTGAGCGGCCGGTCCAGCGACACCGGCGTGTCGCCGGCGGCGTACGGCAGCGCGAGGAGCGCGATCACGCCGAGCGCGACGAAGAACACGACGACCCCGCTGCCGCTGAACGCGTTGCCCGACAGCGGCGGCAGGCCCGCATCGCTAGAGGTCTGGAACCATGGCAGCAGGCAGGCGACGATGATCACGATCGCGGCGAGACCGGCCAGGCGGCGTGCGCCGCCCAGCGGTCGACGGTGCATCGTCATTCGGCGCTCGTGTAGACCTCCGGCTTCAGGACGCCGACGAAGCGGAGGTTCCGGTAGTACTCGGCATAGTCGAGGCCGTAGCCGACGACGAACTGGTCCGGGATCGTGAAGCCGACGTAGTCGACCGGGATGTCCACGAGACGCCGGGCGGGCTTGTCGAGGAGCGTGCAGATCCGGAGCGAGGCCGGGTTCTTCCCGCGCAGGTAGCGGACGAGGTAGTTCAGGGTCAGCCCGGTGTCGATGATGTCCTCGACGATCAGGACGTCCTCTCCGGCGATCGTCGCCGAGAGGTCCTTGAGGATCCGGACGAGCCCCGACGACTCGACCGAGGTTCCGCCGTACGAGCTGACCTCCATCAGGTCGATCCGGACGGGCGAGGGGATTGCCCGCATCAGGTCGGCCATGAACGGCAGCGACCCCTTGAGCACCGAGACGAGCGTCAGCCGCCGATCGCCGTAGTCCGCGCCGATTCGCTGGCCGAGCTCCGCCACCTTCGCCGAAATCTGCTCCTCGGTCAGGAGGATCTCGCCGATGTCTTCGCGGAGGTCGATCGCCCGGGTCACTCCGGGCCCTCGTCGAGCTCGTCGTCGCCGACCGAGCCGCGATCCGGCACCACCTGCCCGGACGACCCGCTCAACGCGTCGACCAGGGCGAGCCGCCCGAACTTCAGCATCAGCGCCCGGAAGTCGCGCGCGTAGAACAGCTTCACCCGGATGTCCGGATAGAGCTCGTGGATCCGGCGGAGCTTCCGGTTCTTCTTCCGGACGAGACGCTGGCGGAGCGTCGTCATCTCGAGGTAGAGGTCGAGGTCCGGCAGCCAGAAGTCGGGCGAGAAGCTTTCGACGACGGCGCCGTCCATGTTCCAGAGGATCGGGAACGTGTGGGGCTCGTACTCCCAGTGGATCCGATAGAAATCGAGGATCCGGGCCATCTCCTCCTCGCTCGCGTGGGCGAAGGCCGGGCGTGGCCGGTTCGGGTCGAGCGCCTCGACGTCGACGATCGGCGCGGACAGCAGCTCCCCATCCGCCGGCGCGGCGGCCGGGTCCGACGGCGCGGCCTCCGTGGCCACGGCGGCCACGGCCGCGAGGTCCTGGGCGAGGCGGGCACGGGCGGATCGAGCCGCGGACCGGCGGCGGTTCCGGCGCCGGGCGCTGGATCCGGTCGGGCGCTCGGCCGTCACCGGGCGGGCCCGGACGCCGGCGGCTCGAATGGGCCGACGA